>JASHRQ010000094.1 GCA_030037265.1 Thermoplasmata archaeon
ACAGCCTGGGCGACCTCGAGTCGGACCGGGCGCTGGGCCTCCGCTCGATGCCCCTCCGGCTCGGCGTGCCCAGGAGCCTCGCGCTGGTCGCCGCCGCGCATGCCGCGTCGATGGCCCTCTGGGTGGCATTCGGCCTCGCGCTCCGACTCGCGCTCCCGTACTGGGTGGCGCTGGCCGCGATGGCGGCGCTGCTGGTCCACACGGACCTCACGCTGCCCCGCCACCTCGACGCGGTGCGAGTCCCGTTCCAGCGGCACTTCCTCCTCGCGGGGCTGTTCCTCGCGGGGGTCGTGCTCGCGCTCGCGCTGCCGGCCGTCCCGGTCTGACGGTGCGTCGCCCGGGTGCGACGCACCGCAAGTGGGAGGCCGAGCGCGCAGGAGTTGCCCCGTTCGCGTGCGGCCGGCGATGGTTCGCGCGCGCGAACCCCTCCGGAACGCGCCTCCGGTGCCGGGCGGCTTGCGCGGAACCCACTTATCCCCCGCCCGATGTCGGGCGACCATGCCCCAGGTGATGATCGGGCTGTCCGCCCGGGACTACAAGACGACGAACGAGATCTGGCGGCTCGCGAAGCGCCACCTGAACCCGGCGGTCCGGCGCCGGATCGGGTGGCGGGGCCGCTCGAGCTTCCTCCGCCAGCTCATCCTGTACGGATTCGAGAAGGCCAGCGAGGACCCCGCCCGGTTCCTCCGGGAGGTCCGGGAGACCCACGACCCGCTCATCGGAAAGCGCGGCCGGTCCGAGGCGGGGGCGGAGCGGCGCGAGGGGCTCATCCCGACGTGGACCGCCGTCTTCCCGCAGGACGGGGGCTCGTCCCGGCGCCGGGGCCGGAAGCCCGGCGCCTCGAGCGCCTGAACCGGCCGTCGCCGGACCGGCCCTGCCGCACCGGTCCCTCGGAGGCCCTCCGCCCATGCCGCGAACGGCCGCCCGCCTCGCGGGCCTCCTCGTGGCGGGCCCCGCGACGGTCGGCCCGGTGACCCTCGACGTTCCGGAGCTGCTCCGATCGTCGCCGACGGGCCGCCGGGACCGGCTAGGCCCGGAGGAAGCGACCGTCCCGCGCCTCGAGTCCGTCGACGGGCCGGAGTTCGAGGAGCGAGCCGTGGCGCTGGTCCGGGGAGACCAGCGGCTCGACCTCCGATTCCCCATCGTCGCGCCGGAGATCTCGGGCGCGGGGGGCGTCGCGCGGTCGGTCTCCCCCGGCGTCGGCTACGTCCACTGGCCTCCGCCGGACGCCGACTGGGACGCGCTGCGTCGACCGGCCGCGGAGCTGGTCGTGCTCGGCAACGCGCGCGCGCTCTGGCGCTCGGGCGAGCCGTTCGTCCGCGCGCTCCTCGACCTCCGCCGGCGGCTCGGGGCGGGCCCGCTCCTGTGGGCCCCCCGCGTCGGCCTCCCGCACCGGCTCGCCCTGCTCGCGTGGCTCGGGGTCGACCTCGTCGACACCACCGAGGGTCTCTGGCAGGCGAGCGAGGGGACCTTCCTTGACCCGACGCTCGGGGCGGTGTCGGAGGACGCCTCCCGCGCGGCCGGCGCATGCCCCTGCCCGGGCTGCCGGGCCCCGGCTCCTTCCCCGGAGGGCCGGGCGCTCCACGCGGAGTTCGCGTTCCGCGAGGAGCACCGCCGCGTGCGGGCGGCGGTCGCCGACGGGCGGCTCCGGGAGCTCGTCGAGGCCCGGCTCGCCGCCGAGCCCGCGGCCGCGGAGATGCTCCGGTACTCGGACCGGCTCCTCGGCGAGCTCCTCCGGGAGCGGACGCCCGTCGTCGGCGGGGCGTCCCGGAGCTACGTACTGCGGGAGTCCCGCCGGCGCCCGGAGGTCGTCCGGTTCGTCGAGCGGGTCCGGGAACGGTACCGGCCGCCGCCGTCGAAGCGCGTGCTGCTCCTCGTCCCGTGCTCCCGGACGAAGCCGTACCGGAACTCGCCGAGCCACCGGCGGTTCGCCCGGGCGTGGGAAGGGTGGGCGCCCGCGCCGCTCCTCCACGTCGTCTCGGTCTCCTCCCCGCTCGGGCTGGTGCCGCGGGAGCTCGAGGACGTCTTCCCGGCGCGGCAGTACGACATCCCGGTCACGGGCGACTGGGAGGCCGACGAGCGCGACGCGGTCCGTCGCGCCCTCGCGCGGATCGTCGAGACCGGTCGCTACACGCAGGCGATCGCGCACCTCGACCCCGTCGAGTACGGCTTCCTCGCGGGGGACCTGCCGGCCGCGCTCCATCCGCGGTGGACGGTCGCCGACGACCGGACGACCTCGCCGGAGGCGCTCGACGCGCTCCGGAACGCCCTCGACGCGGCCGACCTCGGCCCCGACCCGCCCGCCGGGGGAGCGCTCGCGGTCGCCCGCGAGGGGCTCGAGGCGCTCGCCGCGGTCCAGTTCGGTCCCGAGGCGGCCCGACGGCTGTTCGAGCCCCCGACCCGTCTCGAGGGCCGGCCGTGGAGCCTCCGGCTGACCGACGGGCACGTCGACCTCGCGACCTGGGCCGAGGGGCGCGGGCTGTTCCAGCTCACGGTCGCGGGCGGCCGACGCGTCCTTCCGTCCGGCGTCCTGCAGGTCGAGCTCGACCCGGGCGTCGCGCTGCGCGGGGACCTGTTCGTCCCCGGCGTCCGCGGCGCGGACCCGGGCATCTCGCCGGGCGACGCCGTGCTGCTCGTGCGGGACGGGACGCTGCACGGCGTCGGCGAGGCGGTCCTGCCGGGGCGGCTGATGACGGAGCTACGCCGGGGGCTGGCGGTCCGGGTGCGGCACCACGTGCCGGACCGGGACCGCGCGACCGACAGCTCCAAGTCCGAGGCCGCGGCTCGCTCCTCCGGGCCGGTCGTCTAGCGGTGAGGACGCCGCGCTTACAACGCGGAGATCGGCGGTTCGAATCCGTCCCGGCCCATCGGTCCCGGGCGGGGGAACGGCCGGTCCCGGCGGCGACGGCGCCGCTCAGTCCCGGGCCGGGTCGACGATTCGGGGCGCGGCCGCGCCGGGCGTCGGGCGGACCGACGGCGCGGGGCTCGGGCGGCCGGGCGCCTCGATGTGGCCGGTCTGCGACCCGTCGGCGAGGAACCGGTAGTTCTTCAGCGCGAGCGACAGGAGGAAGCCGACGACGGCGAGCGCGGTCATCACCAGGAAGACGACCTCGAACCCGGTGAGCGAGTAGGAGATGACCGGCGCGGCGACGACCCCGCCGCCGGGGATCGGGACCGCCACGAGGTAGACCGCCGTGAAGCTCGCGAGGATGCTCGTGGTGACGACCGGAGCGATCGCGCTCCCGAGGTTCCGGAACGTCTGGTTCATGCCGGTCTGGACCCCGAGCTCGGTCCGGTCGACGGACAGGACGATCATGTTCGACATCGAGATCAGCAGCGCGACGTTCCCGCCCATGAGCGGGACCATGAGCGCGGACAGCTCGACCACCGTGTGGTGGAAGAAGAACAGCCCGATGCCGCCGGCCGCCGTGAGCGCGTAGCCGATGAGCGAGACCGGCTGCGGGCCGAGCCGGCTCACCGCCCGGCCGAACAGCGCCCCGCACGCGAGCATCGACAGGGCCGACGGGAGGGCGAGGAGGCCGAAGGTGAACTCGCTCACGCCCATCCCGTTCAGGTAGGTCGGGAGCTCGGCCAGGATCACCGCCGCCGTGAACGCGAAGAACATCAGCGCGCCCACGAAGACGCCGTTGACGTTCGACACCCAGATGTTCCGCGGTTTGAGCGACGCGAACCGGATCACCGGGCTGCGGACGCGCGGCTCCCAGACGGCGAACAGGATGAGGAGCGCCGCGGCGAGGAGGAAGAACTCCGGCGCGCCCCAGGCGATAGCACCCCAGTGGACCGCGGCGAACTTTCCCCAGCCCCAGTAGGGTCCCTCGGTGGTCCCGAGGAGCAGGGCGGCGAGGCCGCCGCCGAGGAACGCGACCCCCGGGATGTCCAGGCTCGGCGCCGCGTGGCCGGGCGTCTCCCGGATCAGGAGCGCGGCCAGGATGACGACGATGATCGCGGCCGGGATCACGGTGTGGTAGGTGAACTGCCAGCCGAGGTTCTCGGAGATCCAGCCCCCGCCGACGAGCCCGAGCGCCGCGCCGCCGGCGAACATCGCGCTGATGATCCCCTGCGCCTGGCCGACGCCCGCCCTCGGGAACGCCTCCGGGATCATCGCGAACGCGAGCGGGAACATCCCCATCCCGATCCCCTGGACCGCCCGGGCGCCGATGAGCAGGTAGATCTGGTCGGGCCGGGAGACGCCGAGGGCGGCGCCCAGGTTCGGCGTGAACCCGGCGACGGTGACCGCCACGGCGTAGACGCTCATCGCGATCAGCAGCATCCGCTTCTTGCCGTACAGGTCGCCCAGCTTGCCGAAGATCGGCACGACGACCGTCCCGACCAGCAGGTACGCGGACAGGATCCACGCGACCGTGCCGTACGAGTCGGCGCTGCTCATCTGGAAGAACGTGAAGAACTGCTTGAACGCCGGGAGCACCATCGTCTCGACGTAAGTGACCATCAGCGCCATCCCCGCGAAGATCGCGAGGAGCGCCCGGGCGCGCTTCGGGTCGAACGGAAGGCCGGTCGCCGTGAGCGGGGGGGCACCCGTCATGCGGGCCCCTCCCCGCGGGGCGCCCCGGTGGCAGCGGCGCGCGCGAGCAGGCTCAGCGCCCTCGTGGCGGAGGCGATCTCCCGGGGGCCCAGCCGGGCCAGGCGCTCCGTGACCCCCTCGGAGACCCGGAACCAGACGCTCCGGTGGATCGCCCGGCCTCCGGGGGTGGCGACCAGGCGCACCACCCGGCGGTCGGTCTCCGACCGCGTCCGCTCGACGAGCCCGTCGCGGCACAGCTCCTCGACGACGGCGCTGATGTGCGCGGGGGTCACGGAGCAGCTCTCGGCCAGGTGGCTCACGTTCACCGGCCCGTCCAGCACGATCTGGTGCAGGGCCCAGAACTTCGGGCCGGACAGCCCGGCCCGGCGCACCTCTGCCCCGATCCAGGCCTTGAACGAGCGCGTGATCGACTGGAGCACCTCGACCAGCTGCTCCTGCTCGCTGGAGGCCGCACGCTCCAGGACGACCGACGTGGCCGGCGTCGTCATTTCGTTAAGTTGGTAATTAGTTAACCTACTTAAATACTGAGTCGCGGAGACGACGAACCGGGCCCGCCCGACGCGCGGGGATCCGGGGCTCCCCGACGGAGCCGACCACCGGAAACCTTGACGGCCCCGCCGGGATGTGGGCCACGGAATCCCGATGACCCCGCCGGACCCCGATCGCTTTCCGGCCGTGCACCACGCGATCGTGCGTCCTCCGCCGCCGACGATGGGGGAAGGTCTCACGACGCAGGCGCTCGGCCGACCCGACGTCGAGCGGGCGGCTGCCCAGCACCGGCAGTACGTGGACGCGCTGCGGGCGGAGGGCGTCGAGGTCCACCGCCTTCCCGCGCTGCCGTCGTTACCGGACTCGCCGTTCGTGGAGGACACCGCCGTCCTCCATCGAGGCGTCGCGGTCCTGACCCGGCCGGGCGCGGCGGCCCGCCGCCCGGAGGTGGACGCCGTCCGGCCGGCGCTGGAGCGCGAGATGGAGGTGCAGGAGCTCGGGGGGCCCGTGGACGCCACGCTGGACGCGGGGGACGTCCTCCTCGCGGGACGGAACCTCCTCATCGGGATCTCCACGCGCACGAACCGGGGCGGCGCCGAGGCGCTCGCCCACCGGCTCCGCGCCGTCGACCCCGAGCTCCGGGCACATGTCGTACCGTTCTCGGGGCTCCTCCACTTCAAGAGCGGCGTCACGGCGCTCCGCCCGGACGCG
The DNA here is from genome assembly GCA_030037265.1 of Thermoplasmata archaeon. GTDB lineage: Archaea > Thermoplasmatota > Thermoplasmata > Lutacidiplasmatales > UBA184 > JAKIWV01. The sequence continues at coordinate 5,765 of JASHRQ010000094.1, forward strand.
CTGGTCGGCGACCCGAGGATCCAGCTGGGGGCCTCCCTGCCGGCGCCGGTCCACTGGCTGCCCGCGGCGGAGGGATTCGCGGCCAACGTCCTCCCGGTGAACGAGGCGCTGTTCGTCCTCGCCGGCAGTCCCGCCGTGGCCTCGCTGGCCCATCGCTACGCGGCGAAGGTCGTGCCGCTCGACCTGAGCGAGTTCCGGAAGATGGACGGGAGCCTCACCTGCCTCTCGCTGCTCTGGTGAGCCGCGGTGGGGCCCGGGGGGACCGGCGACCGCGGTACGGACGGAACTCGTCGCGCAGCAGCCCGAACTGGAGCTCGTCGACCCAGCGTCCGCCCCGGCGCACCACCGCACGGCGGCGTCCCTCGCGGCGGAACCCGAGGCGACGGAGCAGCCGGGCCGAGCGGCGGTTGAACTCGAACACCTCCGCGTCGATCCGGTGGAGCCCGAGCTCGCGGAACGCGAGCCGGAAGACCGCCGAGGCGGCCTCCGACCCGTACCCCCGGTGCCAGTGCCGGGGGGCGAGCCAGTAGCCCGTCCACCCTCGACCGGTCTCCCAGGGCCGTCCCTCGAGCCCGATCCCGCCGACGAGCTCGCCGGTCTCGCGGAGGGTGATCGCGAGGCGCAGGAACTCCCCCCGCGCGGCGCCGCGACGGGCGCCGCGCACGAACCGTACCTCGTCCGCGCGGGAGAACGGTGCCCGACGGACCGTGAGCGGCCGGAGGATGCGCCGGTCCCGGAAATACCGCGTGAGCTCCGGTACATCCGACGGGCGCGGGAGCCGGAGGGAGAGCCGGGCGGT
>JASHRQ010000095.1 GCA_030037265.1 Thermoplasmata archaeon
CGCGACGAGGCAGGCCGCCGCGACGACCGCCCAGGCCGCGGCGGTCACGGCGCCGCCTCCCGCGAGCCGTCGGCCCGCTCCGCCGCCGACCAGACGAACGTCTCCTCGGGTCCGGGCCCGGGCTCCCGCGTCACCTCGCCGGACCGCACCAGGATCCCCAGGGCCGCGTCGACGGCGGCGCGAGGCTCCCCTTCCTCCTCGCACAGCAGCTCGAGCGTCTCGCGGTCGAGATGCCCGGCCCGGCCGAGCACCTTGCGGACCGTCGCGAGGGCCGGGCGCTCCGCGGGCGCCTCCTCCCGCCGCGACCTCCGCCGCCACCAGAGGAGCCCCCCGACGAGGACGACGAGACCGGCCAGGACCGCGACCGCGTCCACGGCCGCTGTCCCGGCGTCCAAAGGAGCCGCGGTCGAACCGACCGACGGCGTCGGGACCGGCGCGCCGGTCCACCGGGCCGTCTCGGAGGCGCCGGAGACGATCCCGAGGCCGTCCGTGACGTTCACGGACAACCGGTACGTCCCGGCGGCCGCCGGGTAGAACGTGACGGAGGTCGGCCCGTCCGCCGACAGGTTCCCGACGGCGCGCTCGCCGTCGGAAAGGGAGAACCGGTACGCGTACGGCGGCACGCCGCCCGCCACGGCCGCGGTCACCGACCAGGCGCCGTCGGGCCCCACGACCGGTCCGGTGAGGTTCACCGAGACGGACGCGACGACCGCCACCGACACGTTCGCCGTCGCGTAGGCGCCGTCGGCGTCCTCCGCCGTGAGGTTCACCGAGGCGGGCCCGGGCTCGACGAAGGTGGCGTTCCAGTCGACCGCGCCGTCGGCGTCGGCGGTGCCGGACGGCGGCACGCCGCCCGCGAACGGCTCGGAGCTGCCGAACGACCAGCGGATCGGGAGCGCGCCGCGCTCGAGCATCGCGACGACCGTCGCGGGGTGGCCGACCTCGGCGACCGACGGGGTCGCCTCGAGACCGACCGCGAGCGGGAGCCCGACCTCCGGCAGCTCGAGGGTCGCCACGACGGGGTCGCCGGTCGCGTCCGCGAGCTCCACGCTCACCCACGCGGGACCGGGGTCGGGGAACACCGCGAGCGCCGGGTACACCCCGTCGGCCGGCCAGCTCACGTTCACGACGGACCCGGACCCCTCGGCCGTCCAGGTGCCCTGGAACGGCGGCACGCCGCCGGTCAGGTTGAAGTCGAACGCGAACGGGAGGCCGGCGTCGGCCTGCGAGCCGGACGCGGCGAGCGCGATCTGGGGCGCCGGCACGACGACGACGGTGACGGAGCCGGTGACCGTGAGGCCGTCCGACGCGAGGACGTTCACCTGGAAAGTGACGGGCCCGGGCGTCGCGATCGCGACATCCCAGACGGCCCCGGTCGCCGTCGCCCCGTCGCTGTCGACCCAGCTGTACTCGAGGCTGCCGTCGAACGGCGTCGCCTCCGCCGTCAGCTCGAGCGGGAACCCCGCGTCGACCGGGTCGGAGGAGACCGTGATGCTGACGACGAGCGGGAGGTCCGCGCCCGCGTGCGCGAGGCCCGCGACGCCGAGCGCCAGCAGCACCGTCGCCGCCAGCACCGCGCCCGTCCCGACCGTCCGTCCCTTCGCCGACCGCCTCCGCTCGCGCGCCATGGCACCACCCGCGGCCGGACCGGACGGGGGGTACTTCCCCCGACGGCGACCCGTGGACGGTGGAAGCCGCCCGTCACTCGGGCACGACGGCGAGCGCGACGTGGTCGCGCGAGTACGGGGCGAGCGACCGCTCGTCGGCGACGCGGAACCGGTGCGCGGCGAGCGCCGACCGGGCGTCCGCGACGACCGCGGCGGACGGCTGGCGCTGGGTCACCGAGCGGACCTTGAGCACGAGGAACCCCCGGCCCCGAGGCGCGAGGCAGGCGGCGGCGTTCTCCGCGAACAGCTCCACCTGGTTCCGCTGCGCGACGTCCTGGTACAGGAAGTCCACGAGGCCGACGTCCGCGGCGTACCGCTCCGGGAGCTGGGCGTCGGCGAGGATCGGCAGGAGGTTCGGCCGCCGCCGGGCGAGCGCGAGGAACGCCGCGAACGTCTCCGCGCTCTTCTCGACGGCGAACAGCCGCGCGTCCGGCAGGAGGTCGGACAGGTGGCTCGCCGTCGTCCCGTGCGCCGCGCCGAGGTACAGGAGGGCCCGGGGCTGGTCGAACGGGAGGCGCGGGGCGCCGCGCAGCAGGTACGCCGCGAGCTTCGACCGCCACGGATCCCACGCGCGGTACTCGACCCCGTCCTCCGCGACCAGCGCCTCGCCGTACACCCGCTCCCCCGGCTGGAGGTTCCGCGTGAAGAGCTCCGCGCCCTGCCGGAACACCCCCGGCCATTCCGTCGGCCGCACGACCCCTCGGCCCGCCTCAGGCGACCGCGACGGTGACCTCGACCTCGACCGGGGCGTTGAGCGGCAGCGCGGCCACGCCCATCGCGACGCGCGCCGGCCGGCCCGCCTCGCCGAACACCGAGACGAGCAGGTCGGTCGCCCCGTTGCCGACGACGTGCTGCTGCCCGAACGTGGGGACCGACGCGACGTACACGGCGACGCGCAGCACCCGTCGGATCCGGTCGACGGAGCCGAGCTCCGCCGCGAGGGCGCTCAGCGCCTGGAGCGCGGCGCCGCGCGCCGCCTCCTGCGCCTGGGCCACCGAGACGTCCCGGTCGACGAGCCCCGGATGGAGCGGCGTGCCGCCGCGGAGGACGATCTGGCCGGAGACCCACGCCCGGTCGCCGTGGACGACCACCGGGGAGTACGTGCCGGCCGGCCGCGGCGGGGGCGGCAGCTCGATCCCGAGCTCCGCGAGTCGCGCGCCCGGCGTGGGGACCATCGGCCCGCCAACGGGGCCCGGGCCAAAAGCCTATCCGGAACCGTTCCGCCGCCGCGTCCCCGGGGCCCATGGGCCACCGCACCCCGGTGGCCGGTGCCGAGCCGCCCTGCGCCGACGGAAGCGTAAAGCCCCGACGTTCCTCGACCCCGGGAATGTCCTCGCTGTTCCGTCGGTTCCGTCGCGAGAAGAAGGAGGACGCGACCGAGACGGCGCCCGAGCCGACGCCCGCCGCGGACGCACCGACGACGCCGTCCGAGGAACCGGCGTCGCCCGAGCCGGCCCCTCCGCCCGGCCCGGAGGCGACGGCCCCGGCTCCCCCCGAGCCGGAGCCCGCGGCGCCCCCGCCGCCGCTCCCCGCCGCTCCGCCCCCGGCCCGGGCGGCCACCGCCGACGAGCCGCTCACCTGCTTCCTGTGCGGCACGCCGATGGAGGGACACTTCTGCCCCCGGTGCCGGATGGAGTGGGCCGAGTGAGCCCGGGGCCGGTGCGGGGTCCGACGGCCCTCCCGGACTCCGCCGACGGCCCCGCCCTAGTCTATTTCCGCCCGAAGCCGGTACCGCCGTCCTCCGCCCCGCGGCCCGGCCGCGGAGGCGGAGGCGAGAAGATGCCGTCCGCACCGTCCCCCGACGCGCTGGGCCCGGTCGAGCAGGAGATCGTCGACCACACGTTCGACCTCTCGCCCGGGCTCGCGGTCTTCCTGGGCCTCCACCGGTACGACGGGCGCCTCCCCGCGCTCGACCGGCCTTCGACGGACCGGTGGGTCGAGCGGGCGACGGCGCTCCACGCCCGCCTGGACGCGGTCCCGGAGCGCGAGCTGTCGGCGGGCCGGCGCTACGACCGGATGCTGCTCGGGCTCCTCCTCGAGAACGGGACGTTCGACCTCCAGGAGGCGCGCTCGACGGACCGGAACCCGATGACCTACCTGGGCCCGCTCGGCCTCACCTCGTACGTCGTCCGGCCGTACGCGCCGATGCCGGCGCGCGCGGAGGCGATGACCCGGCTCCTCGCCGGCGTGCCGGCGTTCCTCGACGCGGGCCGGCGACGGCTCGACGCCGCGCTGCCCGAGCCGTTCGTCAAGCTCGCGATGGCGATGGCCGACGGGCTCCCGTCGCACTACGCCGAGGTGGAGGAGCTCGTGCGCGCCGACCCGAG
>JASHRQ010000014.1 GCA_030037265.1 Thermoplasmata archaeon
CTCCGCGCGGGCCGCCTCGAGGCGCGCCGCGCTCTCCGCCCGGAGGGCGACGAGGGCCCGCTCGGCCTCGGTCCGGGCCGCCCGGAGCTGCGTCTCCCCGTCGGTCTCGGCCCGCTTGAGCCGCTCGAGCGTCTCGAGCCCGTCCGTCCCGGCCGCCATCGGCTCAGATCACCCCGGTCGCCTTGAGCACGGCGAGCACGACGAGGATGGCGGTGACCCGGACGAGCGTGAGCGCGAGGAGGATCCCGGGTCCCCGGAGCGGGCTACGCGGCGGCACCGGCCTCCGCCTCCCGCTCGATCTTCCGCTTCACCGACTTCAGCATGCTGAACGAGTCGCGCTCGAGCTCGTCGAACCGGAACTTGATGTACCGCACCGTCCCCTCGAGCCGCGGGACGAGGACGTTCTCGATGGCGTTCGCCCGCCGCTTCGTCCGCTCGATCTCGCGGAGCAGCCGCCGCATGGCGTTCTCCTTCTCCGCGACGTTGAGCACGACCCGGTAGATCCCCTGGAAGTGGCGGATCGACTCGTCGATCGACGTCGGGAGGTCGAGCAGCTCCTCCCCGGCGACCGGCACGTACGCCGCTCCGTCGACGCGCGGGGTCCGGACCCCCATCACGTTCTTCGTCGTCACGCGGATCGGGCGGACCTCGGCGAGCAGCATCGCGACGTTCTCGAGGCGGATCGGCCCCTCCATCATCTCCGCCATCCGGATCGACGCGTACCCGCGCGCCACCCGGCGCTGGAGGTCGCCCCGGAGCTCGCGCGCCGCGCGCGACAGCGCGAAGAACTCCTGGATGAGCGCGGTGCGCTTGAGCTTCAGCAGGTTGAGCCCCCGCTTCGCGACGGCGATCCGCCGCCGCGTGCGCAGCAGCTCGAGGCGCGTCGGGCGGACGTTCTCCGTCGCCACCGGCCCGTCCCTCCGCCCCGCCGCGACCCTACGTCCGCCGGGCGCCCGCGCGGTACTTCGCGATGAACTCCGGCTTGATCCGCTTCAGCTCGGCGTCGGGGAGGTCGGCGAGGATCCGCCAGCCGATGTCGAGCGTCTCGTCGATCGCCCGGTCCTCGTCCGGCCGCTGGTTCACGAACTCCTGCTCGAACCGCTCGGCGAACTTGAGGTAGAGGCGGTCGGTGGCGGAGAGCGACTCCTCGCCGACGATCGCCGAGAGCGCCCGCTGGTCCCGCCCGATGGCGTAGGCGGCGAACAGCTGGTCGGCGACGCCGCGGTGGTCCTCGCGCGTGTGGCCGGGGCCGATCCCCTGGTTCATGAGGCGCGACAGCGAGACCGACACGTCGATCGGCGGGTAGACGCCGCGTCGCTGGAGGTCCCGGCTCGTGACCGTCTGCCCCTCGGTGATGTACCCGGTCAGGTCGGCGATCGGGTGCGTGATGTCGTCCGCCGGCATCGTGAGGATCGGGATCTGCGTGATCGACCCCTTGCGGCCGTGGATCTTCCCGGCGCGCTCGTAGATCGTCGCGAGGTCGGTGTACATGTACCCCGGGTAGCCGCGGCGCCCGGGCACCTCGTCGCGCGCGGCCGCGACCTCGCGCAGCGCCTCGCAGTAGTTCGTCATGTCGGTCAGCACGACCAGGATGTGGAGATCCTTCTCGTAGGCCAGGTACTCGGCGGCGGTGAGCGCGAGGCGCGGCGTGACGATCCGCTCCATCGACGGGTCGCTCGACAGGTTCAGGTAGACGACGGTGTGCTCGAGCGCGCCGGTGCTCTCGAACTCGCGGAGGAAGAAGTTCGCCTCCTCGCTCGTGATCCCCATCCCGGCGAAGACGATCGCGAACCCCTCCGACGTGTCGCGCAGCTTCGCCTGGCGCACGATCTGCGCCGCCACCTGGTTGTGCGGCAGCCCGGCCGCGGAGAAGATCGGCAGCTTCTGCCCGCGGACGAGCGTGTTCATCCCGTCGATCGCCGACAGCCCGGTCTGGATGAACTCCGCCGGCTCCTCGCGCGAGTACGGGTTGATCGCGTTGCCGACGATCTCGAGCCGGGTCTCGGAGACGATCCGCGGGCCGCCGTCGCGCGGCTGGCCGAGCCCGTCGAAGACGCGGCCCAGCATCTCGTCGGAGACGGGGAGGCGGACGGTCTCCCCCAGGAACTTCACCGACGTCGCCTCGACGTTCATCCCCATCGTCGCCCCGAACACCTGGACGACGGCGACCCCCCGGCGGGAGTCGAGCACCTGCCCCTGGCGGCGCGAGCCGTCGGGGAGGCCGATCTCGACCAGCTCGCCGTAGGCGGCGTTCGCCACCTGGTCGACGAACAGCAGCGGCCCCGCGATCCGGTCGATCGTGCGGTACTCGACGGGGACCGGGGCCGCGGCCTCCTCCCCCGCCGGGGCCGCCGCCGGCTTCGCCTGGGCCATCTCACGCGCCTCCCGGGGCCGCGCCGGCCGCCGCCGGCACCGCGCCCGCGACGGCCGCGGCGACGTCCCGGTCGAGCGCGGCGAACGCCGAGTCGACCTCCCCCTCCGCGGTCCACTTCATCCGCGACACCTTCGAGCGGACCGGCAGCTTCCCGATCTGCGCCAGCGAGGCGCCCCGCTGGACGGCCTCCGCCTCGCGGTCGCCGAGCGAGAGGATCGCGCGGAGCATCGCGGTCTGCTTCTGGATCGAGGTGTAGGTGTCGACGTCGTCGTACGCGCTCTGCTGGAGGAAGTCCTCGCGGATCATCCGCGCCACGTCGAGCGTGACCTTCTCCCGCTCGGGGAGCGCGTCGACGCCGACGAGCTGGACGATCTCCTGGAGCTCCGACTCCTTCTGGAGGATCTCGATCGCCTTCCGGCGCAGGACGCCCCACTCCTTCGCCACGGAGGAGCGGAACCACGGCTCCAGGTCGCCGGCGTAGAGCGAGTAGCTCTGGAGCCAGTTGATCGACGGGAAGTGGCGCCGCGCGGCGAGCGAGGCGTCCAGTCCCCAGAAGACGCGGGTGACGCGGAGCGTGTTCTGGGAGACCGGCTCCGAGATGTCGCCGCCGGGCGGCGACACCGCGCCCACCACCGTGACCGAGCCCTGGCGCCCCTCGGGCGAGACCGTGACGACGCGCCCCGCCCGCTCGTAGAACTCGGCGACCCGCCGCCCGAGGTACGCGGGGTACCCCTCCTCCCCGGGCATCTCCTCGAGCCGTCCCGAGATCTCGCGCATCGCCTCGGCCCAGCGGGAGGTGGAGTCGGCCATCAGCGCCACGTCGTACCCCATGTCCCGGTAGTACTCCGCGAGCGTGATGCCGGTGTAGACGCTCGCCTCGCGCGCCGCGACCGGCATGTTCGACGTGTTGGCGATCAGGATCGTCCGCTCCATCAGCGGGCGCTTCGACTTGGGGTCGACGAGCTTCGGGAAGGTCGCGAGCACCTCGGTCATCTCGTTGCCGCGCTCGCCGCAACCGACGTACACGACGACGTCGGCGTCGGCCCACTTCGCCAGCTGCTGCTGGAGCACGGTCTTCCCGGAGCCGAACGGCCCGGGGATGCAGGCGGTCCCGCCCTTCGCGACCGGGAAGAAGGTGTCGACGACCCGCTGCCCCGTGAGCAGCGGGATCGTCGGCGGCAGCTTCTGCTGGACCGGCCGCTGCACGCGGACGACCCACTTGTGCGCGAGCGTCAGCGGCACCGTCCCGGCGCCGGTCTTCACCTCCCCGATCGGGTCGCGCACCGTGTAGCTCCCGTCGGAGAGCCGCGCGAGGGTGCCGCGGAGGCCGGGAGGGACCATCACCCGGTGCTCGATGAGCGGCGTCTCCGGGACGGTCCCGAGGATTGTTCCCGGCGCGACCTCGCTCCCGGGCTTCGCGGTCGCCGTGAACGCCCAGCGCTTCGTCTCGTCGAGCGCGCTCGCGACGAAGCCGCGGGAGATGAAGTCCCCCAGGTTCTTCCGGAGGACGTCGAGCGGGCGCTGGATCCCGTCGTAGATCGACGTGAGGAGGCCGGGACCCAGGTCGACGGAGAGCGCCTGGCCGGTGTTCTCGACCGGGTCCCCCGGCCGGAGCCCGGTGGTGTCCTCGTACACCTGCACCGACGCCTTGTCGCCGACGAGCCGGATGATCTCGCCGATGAGCCCGAGCTCGCCGACGCGCACGACGTCGAACATCTTCGCGCCGGGCAGCCCCTCGGCGACGACGACCGGGCCCGACACCCGCGTGACCGCTCCCATGCCGTTCCCGCCCCCGTCCCTCAGACCTGCAGCGACACGCCGAGCACGCGCTTCGCGAGGGTCGCGAGGCTCTCCATCTCGTACTCGCCCGTCGGCGACGGGACGAAGACGACGAGCGGGTGGAGCGAGCCCTCCGCCTGCGCGCGCTGGCTCTCGGTCAGCGCCCGGCGGACGCTCTCGCTCGCGACCACGAGGCTATACGCCTCGTTCGCGAGCGCCTTCTGGAACTCGGCCGCGGCGGTGGCCGGCGTGACCTCGATGACGTCCTTGATGCCGATGAGGCGGAACCCGATCGCGAGCTCGCGCTCGCCCAGGACGGCGGTGAACCCGCCCTCCGCGCCTCCGCTCCGCACGGCGCGCTCGCCGGGGGCCCGGGCTATTTAACGGCTCCCCGCTCCCGGTCGAGGAGCGGCCCGGCGGAGCCGATCGACGGCGGTCCCGGGGGCGTCCCGCGCGGTACGAACTTGTGGGTCATGAAGGGCGGCCGGCTCACCGGGAGCGATGGCCGACCCGCCCGCCTGGTCGATCCGGGGCCTTCGGTACCTCGCGATGGCCGCGATGGCGCTGCTCGTCATCGAGTACCTGCTCGGGATCGACACGGCGGCGTACGGCGGATTCAGCTCGACGTCGCTCACCCCGGCGCTCGTGGGACACCAGGGCGTCGGGTACCTGCTCGGCGCCGTGGCCGCCCTCCTCGTCGTCGTGGCCGTCGCGGCCCGTCAGGGACGGTTCCTCGTCCTGACGCTCGTGCTGCTCGCGGCGGTCCTCGGCGCGGGCATCGCGGGCCGGGAGTTCCTGTCCACCTTCCATCCCATCGACTCGTTCCTGATGGGACTGGCCTTCATCGTGGCGTTCATCGACGGCGTCGCGCTCTCCGCGCTGCTCCGCCCCGCGCGGCCCGCGCCGCCGCCGACCGCCGCGTAGTCCCGGCGGCCTTCGCGGGCCCCGGCCCGGGTCCCGTGCGGGCTACTTGTACGTCGAGAGGTGGATGTGCCCCTCGTCGTCGGTGATCGTGATGCACTCGCCCTCGCACTCGAAGAGGCACGCCTCGCACACGATGCACTCGGGGCCGTTGACCGCGACCGACTTCTCTCCCCGGAACTGGAACTTCGCGCCGACGTCCGGGTTGTCGACGAGGTCGGGGAACTGGTCGCGCGGGCGCAGCTCGAAGACGTTCACCGGGCAGACGTCCTTGCAGTGCGAGCAGCCGGTGCAGCGGGCCAGGTCGACATCGACGGTGACCATGGATCGTCCCTCCGCGCGCGGTCAATTCACTCACCCGACGGCGCGTAAATAGGCTTCGCGCGCGGCG
>JASHRQ010000096.1 GCA_030037265.1 Thermoplasmata archaeon
GGACGGGCAGGTCGGGCGCGACGGGGTGAGGCCTCGGACCGGGCCCGGTCCGCGGGGGCGCGCCGCTTCGGCGGTTCCGGGCCGTTCCGCCCCGGCCGGCGGCCCTAAAGCGGGTCGAGGCATCCGGTCCCGCGTGCGGCCTCACGAGTTCTCCGAGAAGGTCAGCGAGCTCGCCGCCCGGCGGGAGCCGTTCGCGATGGCGACGGTGACCCGGGCGGAGGGCTCGACGCTCGCGAAGCCGGGGTTCAAGATACTCATCGACCTCGAGGGACGCATCGTGGCGGGCACCTTCGGCGGGGGGTGCCCGGAGGGGCCGATCGTGGAGCTCGCGCGTCGCGCGATGGAGGACGGCGCGAACCGCGTCGTCCGGATCCACCTGGTCGACGCCGCCGGCTCGGTGGCCGGCATGGCGACGGCGCCGTCGGAGGACGAGATCTACGTGGAGACCGATTGCGGGGGGACGCTCGAGGTGCACGTGGAACCGATGCTCCCGGCCGAGCGGCTCGTGATCGTCGGCCAGGGCGGGAAGGACGACATCGAGGAGATGCTCGTCCGGTTCGCGAAGGCGCTCGAGTTCGAGGTGTGGGTCGTGGACCCCAATCCGCACCTCGCCGACCGGCCGGACCACCTCGTCACCGCGGCGCTCCCGGACCCGCCCGTGCTGCACCTGGGGTCCCGGGACAGCGTCGTGCTGCTGACGAAAGGGGAGCGCGACGCGGAGGTGCTCGCGCGGCTGCTCCCGGAGCCGGTGCGCTACCTCGGCATGCTGGCGAGCCGGCACCGGCGGGACAAGGCGCTCGAGGAACTGGCCGCGCGCGGGGTCCCGGCCGAGCTGCGCGGGAAGCTCCGCTCGCCGATCGGCCTCGACATCGGCGCGAAGCACCCGGCGGAGATCGCGCTCGCGATCCTCGCCGAGGTCGTCGCGACGAAGTACCACAAGTCGCCCGGCGCCCACCCCGCCGGGCCGGCGCCGGCTCACGCGCCGGGCTGAGCGGGACCCTCGAGCCGCCGTCGCGCGTTCTCGAACAGGCCCTGGACCTTCTTGTCGACGGTACCCCGCACCAGCCGCTCGCCGACCGTCGCGACCGACCCGGTGAGGTTCATCTCCCCGTCCCAGCGGACCGTCGTCTGGCCCCCGTCCCCGGTGACGGTGACCGTGAGGTCCGCGACGAGCCCGCTGCCCATCCCCGTCCCCGTGAGCCGGGCGCGGAGGCTCGCCCCCGGGGTCCGCTCGGTGTACTCGCCCTGGACCCGGAACGTGCCGCGGATGAACGCGACGCCGGTCGTCACCGTGCCGTGGAAGTGCGTCTCGTCGGTCGTCTCCACGGTGTGCGGGTCCTCGAGGCAGTCGACGAACTGCTTCGCGTCGGCGAGGAACGCCCACACCCGGTCCTTCGTCTGGTGGACCGTGAACTCTCCCTCTACGTGCATGGGCGACCGGCCCCGTCGAACCCCGGCAGCCGCTCCGCCGATATAGCTCCGTCACGCGGGACGGGGCCGCGCCGGCGCCCGCCCGCCGCCGCGCGGTCGGGGGAAGTCGACCGGGCTCGTCAGGAGGTCGATCCACGGGCGCGCCTCGACGAGCCCCTCGGTCGCGGGCGAGAAGCTCGGGTCGGCGGCGTACGGGTTGACCCAGACGACCCGGTGGCATCGGCTCCAGAGCGCCGCCATCTCCGCGGCCAGCCGGCGGCCGCCCTCGAACTCCCAGCCGTCGCTGACGATGACGACGGAGGTGGTCGGACGGAGCTCCGCGCCCCAGTTCCGCCGGAACGCGGCGAGGCACTGGGCGATCTGCGTGCCGCCGCCCCGCGGGTCGAGGAGCGGCTCGACGGCCCGGACCGCGCGGCGGTACGGACGGGAGGCGATCGCTCCCGTGACCTCCGCGATCGACGTCCCGAACGCGAACACGCGCGTCGAGCGGTTGACCCGCTTCAGGGCGTAGACCAGCGCGAACAGGCGGCTCAGGTGCTCCCGCATGGAACCGCTCACGTCCCACAGCACGACGAGGTCGGCCCGGCCCGCGACCGGCCGCCGGCGGAACAGCCGGACCCACTCGCCGCCGGAGCGGACGGACCGTCGGGCGGTCGTCCGGGGGTCGACCGCGCCGCGCGGCGACGGGCGGAAGCGGCGCCCGGGCCGCGTCGCCATCGCGCGACGGAAGCGGCGCGCCCCCGCGAGCGCGCTCCGCAGCTCGCGATCGCCGGCCGGAACGAGCAGGTGGGCCGCCGAGGGAGCCTCGGGGCTGTACCGGCCGGCCCGGAGCTCCCGGTCGGGGGAAGGCGGCTCGCTGCGCGCCGTGTCCGGGCGGCCCGCGGGCGCGCCCGAGGTGCCGCGCCCCGTGGGAGGCCGCTGGAGGAGCGTCCGCTCCGCAAGGGTGGGTTCCCCGGCCCCCTCCGGATCGGCCCAGTACTCGTCGAACGCCCGGTCGACGTCGGTCACGTCCCGCGGGGACTTCGCGAGCGTGACCCGCGCCACCTCGCGGACGGCCGCCCGGTCGAGGAGGCCGACCTCCCGCAGGCCGTCGAGGAACGCCCGCTCGCTCCCGACCCCGACGGACACGCCGGCCCCCCGGACGCGGAGGAGGAAGCCGTGGAGGCGGCGATACAGCCCGTCCCCGAACGGGACCGGTGCGGGGGGCCCTCCGGTCATGGACGGGCGAGCAGCCCCTCGAGGCGCTCGCCGCGCCATGCCTCGAGGTCGCGGGCGTCCTTGAGGAGGAGCCCCAGGGTGTCGCGGACGGTCTCCGGGCGCAGGGACCGCTCCTCGAGCGCGAGGAGCGCGGCGGCCCAGTCGAGCGTCTCGGCGACCCCCGGGCGCTTCGCGAGGTCGTCCGTCCCCCGGAGCGCCTGCACGAACGCGACGACCTCGCGCGCCAGCACGTCCGGGAGCCCGGGGACCCGCTCGCGGAGGATCGCGACCTCCTTCTCGGGCGTCGGGTAGCCGACGTAGGCGTACAGGCACCGACGCTTGAGCGCGTCCGACAGCTCGCGGGTCCGGTTCGAGGTGAGGATCACGACCGGCGGCTGCTTCGCCCGGACCGGGCCCATCTCGGGGATCGTCACCTGGTACTCGGACAGGATCTCGAGGAGGAACCCCTCGAACTCCTCGTCCGCGCGGTCGACCTCGTCGATCAGCAGGACCGGCCGCGCCCCGGCGGAGCCGTCGAGGGCCCGGAGGAGCGGCCGGCGCAGGAGGTACTTCTCCGTGTAGATCTCGGTCTCGAGCTGGGCGGGCGTCTCCGCGCGCTCGTGGAGACGGATCGCGAGCAGCTGGCGGGGGTAGTCCCACTCGTAGATCGCCGAGGCGGCGTCCAGCCCCTCGTAGCACTGGAGCCGGACGAGCTCCGCGCCCGACGCCTGGGCGACCGCCTTCGCGACCTCGGTCTTCCCGCACCCGGGCTCCCCCTCGACGAGGAGCGGCTTCTCGAGCCGGACCGCGAGGAAGACCGCCGTGGCGAGCGGCCGGTCCGCGATGTACCGCGCCCGGGCGAGCGCGCCGGCGAGCGCGTCGACGGACGCCGCCCAGTCGGGCGTCGACCGGCTCATCGCGCGCCCCGCCCGCCGGGCGGGAGGACGGGGAGCGCCATCTCGGGCGGGATCGACGGCTCCGTCCGGTAGACGCCGTAGTACGGTACGCGCCGGGTGATCACCCGCCGGAACGCGTCGAGCAGCTGGGCGTCGTCGAGCCCCCGGGTCGGTACGAGGTCGTCGTTCCGGTTGAGGCACCCCTTGAGCTCCCCCCGGTGCGTCACCCGGATCCGGTGGCAGTTGAGGCAGAACTCGGCGTTGTCGACCGGGTCGACGACCTCCACCTCGGCGCCGTCGAACTGGTAGACCCGCCGGTGGTGCATCTCCCGCACGAGCACCTGGGAGGCGTGCGCCTCGAGCCAGGCGCGCACCGAGCGGATGTCGACCATCCACTCCGGGTGGCGGTTGTACTCCGGCATGAACTGGATGAGCTGGAGGCGGAGGCCGTCCTCCCCGCGAACGAAGTCGATCATCCCCGGGATGTTGTCGAGCGTCATCCGGAGCACCACGAGGTTGAGCTTCACCGGCTTGAGGCCCAGGTCGAGCGCGGCGCGGACGCCGCGCAGCACGGGGGCGAGGCTCCCCCGGCGGATCTCGCGGAACTCCGCCGGGTCGAGCGAGTCGACCGACACGTTCACGCGCTTCAGCCCCGCCGCGCGCAGCGCCGGGGCGCGGCGCTCGAGCATCGAGCCGTTCGTCGTGAGCGAGACGTCCGGGATGTGCCGGACCGTGCGGTCGAGGATCTCCTCGAGGTCCGGGCGGACGAGCGGCTCCCCGCCGGTGAACTTCACCGACCGGATGCCGAGGCTCCGGCCGACGCGCACGAGCCGCTCGACCTCCGCCGGGGTGACCTCGTCGCCGTGCGCCGACGACGGGCGGGCGACGGGCCCGAGCCCCTCGTCGTGGCAGTACACGCAGGCGAAGTTGCAGCGCTTGGTGACGCTGACACGGAGGTCCGTGACCTCGCGGCCGAACGCGTCGGCGAGCATCCCACCCGGGGAGAGGGCGGTCGGCCCATATACGCTCGGTCCCCCGGTGGGGCGTCCCGGACCCCGCTCGCAACCTCTATAGCGCACGGCTCGCTGCCCTCCCCATCCTTCTGGGGTGGACGATGATTCCCCCTGCCTTCGAGTACCATGCGCCGGGAACCGTGGCGGAGACGATCGGGCTGTTGAGCCAGTACAACGGGGAGGCGAAGATCCTCGCGGGGGGCCATAGCCTGCTCCCGCTCATGAAGCTCCGGCTCGCCGAGCCGCGGGCGCTCATCGACATCCAGCGGATCCCGAACCTCGCGTACGTGAAGGAGGAGGGAGAGTTCCTCAAGGTCGGGCCGGTCACCCGGGTGAACGACCTGCTCGGCTCGCCCGCCACCGCCGCGTACCCGATCCTGCGCGACGCCGCCCGGGAGATCGCCGACCCGGTCGTCCGGAACCTGGGCACCGTCGGCGGGAACCTCTGCCACGGCGACCCGGGGAACGACCTCCCCGCCTGCTGGATCGCCCTCGGAGGGGAGATGACGGTCACCGGGGCCAAGGGGAGCCGTACCGTCCCCGCCGCGAGCTTCTACCAGGACACGTTCGTCACCGCCGTCGGTCCCTCGGAGATGCTCACCGAGGCGCGCGTTCCGAAGGCGCGGCCGGGCCAGGGGAGCTCCTACTTCAAGATCGAAAAGCGGGTCGGCGACTTCGCGATCGCCGGCGTCGCGACCAGCCTCGTGCTCGACGGCAAGGGCCGCATCGCCTCCGCCGGCCTCGGGCTCACCGGCGTGGGCCCGACGGCGCTCGCGGCGGGCGACGCCGCGCAGTCGCTCGTCGGCCAGTCGCCGGACGCCGCGCACGTCTCCCACGCGGCGAAGCTCGCCGCCGAGGCGGCGAAGCCGTCCTCCGACCTCCGGGGCCCGGCCGAGTACAAGCGGGCCGTCGTCGAGGCGCTCGCGCGCCGCGGGATCGAGCGGGCGGTCGCCCGCGCGCGGGGAGGGAAGTGAGATGGCGCTCTCGAGCAACACGAGCACGGTCCGGCTGACCTCGACGGGCCCGGCGACCCACATCCGCGTGACGATCAACGGCACCGCGGTGGAGGCGGACGTCGAGCCGCGGACGCTCCTGGTCCACTTCCTCCGCGAGCAGCTGGGGCTCACCGGCACGCACATCGGCTGCGACACGACGAGCTGCGGGGCGTGCACCGTGCACCTGGACGGGAAGGCCGTGCGGTCGTGCACGGTCCTCGCGATCCAGACGGACGGGCGGGCCGTCCGGACCGTCGAGGGCCTCGAGGAGGGCGGGAAGCTGTCGCCCGTGCAGGCCGGCTTCACCGAGCAGCACGGGCTCCAGTGCGGCTTCTGCACCCCGGGGATGATGATGACGGCGACGGCGTTCCTCCAGAAGAACCCGAACCCGACGGAGGCCGAGATCCGGGACGCGATCCGCGGCAACCTGTGCCGGTGCACGGGCTACCTCAACATCGTGAAGGCGATCCAGTCCGCCGCGGAGAAGATGCGCGCCCCGGGGGGGTCCCCATGAGCGTGAGCCCTCCCCACGTCGACGGCGGCATGGGCCAGCGGGTCCAGCGGAAGGAGGACGCCCGGTTCATCCGGGGGAAGGGGACGTACATCGACGACGTGAAGCTCCCGGGGATGCTGTACCTCGACATCGTCCGGAGCCCGTACGCCCACGCGAAGATCACGGCGATCCACACCGACAAGGCGCTCAAGGTGCCGGGCGTCCTCGCGGTGATCACCGGGAAGGACCTGGACGCGCACAAGCTCGCCTGGATGCCGACGCTGATGTCGGACCGGCAGATGGTGCTCCCCGTCGACACGGTGATGTACCAGGCGCAGGAGGTCGCGGCCGTCCTCGCGGAGACGCGCTACGCGGCGGCGGACGGCGTCGCCGCGGTCGAGGTCGACTACGAGCCGCTCCCCGTCGTCGTCGACCCGTTCAAGGCGCTCGAGCCCGGCGCGCCGGTGCTCCGGCCGGACCGGAAGGAGCAGTCGAACCACATCTGGCACTGGGAGACGGGCGACAAGGCCGGTACCGACGCGCTCCTCCGGTCGTCCGCGGTCGTCGTCGCGCAGGACCTGTACATCCCGCGCATCCACGTCTCGTCGATCGAGACGTGCGGCTGCATCGCGAACTGGGACGGCGTGAACGGGAAGCTCACCGTCTGGATGACGACGCAGGCGCCGCACGCGATCCGGACGGTCTACGCGCTCGTCCTCGCGGGCGCCGGGATCCCGGTGCCGGAGGCGAACATCCGCATCATCTCGCCGGACATCGGCGGCGGCTTCGGCGGCAAGGTGCCGGTCTACCCCGGGTACGTGATCGCGACGGCGGCGAGCGTCCTCACGAACCACCCGGTGAAGTGGATCGAGGACCGGTCGGAGAACATCCAGGCCGACTCGTTCGCCCGCGACTACCACATCCACGCCGAGGTCGGCGCGACGAAGGACGGCAAGGTGACGGCGCTCCGGGTGAAGACCCTCGCCGACCACGGCTACACCGACGCGGCGGCGAACCCGTCGAAGTTCCCCGCCGGGCTGTTCCACATCATCACCGGCTCGTACCCGTTCGCGAAGGCGTTCGTCGAGGTCGACGCGGCGTACACGAACAAGCCCCCGGGCGGGATCGCCTACCGGTGCTCGTTCCGCGTGACCGAGGCGGCGTTCACGATCGAGCGGATGATCGACCGGCTCGCGACGCAGCTCCACATCGACCCGGCGGAGTTCCGGCTGAAGAACTTCATCCCGCCGGAGGCGTTCCCGTACCAGAGCGCGCTCGGCTGGACCTACGACAGCGGCAACTACGGCGGCGCGCTCCGCAAGGCGATGGAGCTCATCGACTACCCGGCGCTCCGCGCGGAGCAGGCGGAGAAGCGCAAGCAGGGGGAGCTCATGGGGATCGGCATCTCGAGCTTCACCGAGATCGTCGGCGCCGGGCCGGCGCACACCTTCGACATCCTCGGGATCAAGATGTTCGACTCCGCCGAGGTGCGGGTCCACCCGACGGGCGCGGTGCTCGCCCGGTTCGGCACCAAGTCGCAGGGGCAGGGCCACGAGACGACGTACGCCCAGATCCTCGCCGAGGAGCTCGGGATCCCGGTGGGCCAGATCAAGGTCGAGGAGGGGGACACCGACACCGCCCCGTACGGGCTCGGGACGTACGCGAGCCGGAGCACGCCGACGGCCGGGGCCGCGGCGGCGATGGCGGCGCGCCGCATCCGCGAGAAGGCGCAGAAGATCGCGGCGCACCTCCTCGAGGTGAGCCCGGCCGACGTCGAGTGGAAGGACTACGCCTTCCGCGTCAAGGGGGTCCCCTCGAAGTCGAAGACGATGGCCGAGGTGGCGTTCGCGGCGTACACGAACCCGCCGCCCAACTCGGAGGCGGGGCTCGAGGCGACGTACTACTACGACCCGCCGAACATGACCTACCCGTTCGGGAGCTACATCTGCGTCGTCGACCTCGACAAGGAGACGGGGCAGGTGCACATCCGGCGGTTCGTCGCCGTCGACGACTGCGGGACGGTCATCAACCCGATGATCGTCGAGGGGCAGGTCCACGGCGGGCTCACGATGGGGCTCGCGCCGGCGCTGCTCGAGGAGATCCAGTACGACGCCCAGGGGAACATCCGCGGCGGCTCGTTCCTGGACTACCTCCTGCCGACGGCGGTCGAGACGCCGCACTGGGAGACCGCGCGGACGGTCACGCCGTCGCCGCACCACCCGCTCGGCGCGAAGGGGATCGGGGAGTCGGCGACCGTCGGCGCCCCGGCGGCGATCGCGAACGCGGTCGTGGACGCGCTCGCGCCGTACGGCGTGACGCACATCGACATCCCGATCCATCCGTGGAAGGTGTGGGCCGCGATCCACGCCGGCAAGGCCGCGAAGGGCGGCTAGGGCGCCGTCTCCCCCGGCGGTCGCCGGGCGGAGCGGCGCGCCGGGGGCATCGCCCGGTCCGGGGGGACCCGCGGGTCAGGTCAGGAAGTCGGCCGGGGCCCGGGCGAACCGGTCGAGGCAGTGCTCCGAGCAGAACCAGTACAGGACCCCCTGGTGCTCCGCGTGGAGCGGCGTGGACGCCGGGTCGACCTCCATGTGGCAGACCGGGTCGACCGCGACCCGCGGGGTGGCGGCGGGCGGTCGAGTCCCCGCAGCGGCCCCGGTCGGCGGGACGGCCGCGCGCCGGCGCTGGGTGATCTCGGCGGCCACGCTGAGCGCGATCTCCTCGGGGGTCTTCGCGCGGATGTCGACCCCGGCGGGGTTCTGGATCCGTGCCACGGCCGTCTCGGCGACCCCCGCGCCGCGCAGCTCCTCGAAGAGGAGGCCGGCGCGCCGGCGGCTCGCGACGAGCCCGACGTACGGCGCCGGGGAGGGGGCGAGCGCGCGGAGCGCGGCCCCGTCGTACTGCGCCATCGTCGCGACGACCGCGTACGTGGCGGCGTCGACCTTCGCCGGCAGCTGCGCCAGGTCGGACACGATCTCGTCGGCGTCGGGAAACCGCCCGGCATCGAGCTCGAGCCCCGCGACGACCACGCGGTAGCCGAGCAGCCGGCCCAGGGACGCGAGGCATTCGGCCACGGGGGAGTCGCCCACGATCAGCAGCTGCGCCGGCGGTCCGTGCGGTTCGAGATAGATCTCCATCGCTCCTCCACTCTGGCATTCCATCACGCGGTCGACCACCCCGGGCGCGGGCGGCGGGCAGGCGTCCGTGCCCGCCCGCAGGCGGAGCAGCCGGGGCTCCCCGTCCTCGAGCGCCGCCCGGGACTCGGTCTTCAACGCGTGCCGCGAGCAGCTCCCGCCGACCCAGCCTTCGATCCGGCCGTCCGCGTAGACGACCGCCTTGAATCCCGGCTTGCCCGAGGTCGGCGCGTGCACCTGGACCACCGTCGCGAGCACGAACGGCTCCCGACGCCGCTCCAGCTCGGCGACCCGCGCGAGGGCGTCGGTCCGGCCCCGCACGCGGGGTCGGGGACCGGTTCGCGGTGCGTCCCCGGCCGGCCCGCGCCGTCCGAGCTCGGCAGCGAGCGTCGCCTGTCGGGTCGGATCCGTCGCCGCCGGTTCCGCCCGGGCCACCTCTTCCGGGGTGTCGAGGTCGATGAGGACCCCGGGGTCGTCGACCGCGACCTCGACCGTCTCCGACGGGTGCCGGAGGTGGATCGCCCGGCATCCCCGGTCGCCGACGAGCTGCTCCACCTCCGGGGCGAGCGACCGGTCCATCAGCACCGGGTTCCCGCGCACCCCGTGGAAGGTCGGGATGGCGATCCGGGCGCCGGCGCGCTCCCGCGCGCGGACGAGCTCCCCGTACGTCGAGCTGCGGACGAAGGGGGCGTCCCCGAGTACGACGTAGAACGAGCCGACGGAGGGAGGGAGCGCTTCGAGGCCGGCGCGGAGCGAGGAGCTCATGCCCTCCGCGAACGCCCGGTTCTCCACCACGTGGAGCCCCTCGAGGTCGACGCCCCGGCGCACGGCGTCGGCGCCGAAACCGAGCACCACGACCGTCTCCGCCACCGTCGACTCCCGGAGCGACCGGAGGACGTGCTCGAGCAGCGGCCGTCCGGCGAGCGGCACGAGCGCCTTCGGCTGGCCCATCCGGGTCGAGGCCCCGGCGGCGAGCACGATGGCGCCGGTGCGGGCGGGGGAGCCCGAGCGCACCCGGGGGTCGCCGCGGTCTGCCGAGGACGCGACGGCCTCGGTCACGGTCTCCCGGAGGCGCGCGTCCCCGATTAACTGTTGGCCCCCGATATTCCGCGGCCGGGGGACGCCGCCGGCGACGGCGACGGTCTAAATAGGTCGGCCTTCTTGGTTCCCGTGCAGCGGGGTAGGGTAGTCAGGAAAGCGGCTGACGTGAGTCGGCCGTCCTGAAATCCCGACGGGCTCATAACCCGTAGATCCATGGTTCAAATCCATGCCCCGCTACTACTCCTCCCGCAGCGGGGGCGGCTCCGGTTAGGCGCACCGCCCTGCGCTGCGATCTGATCGTCCTCCGACCCCCCGTCGCGCTCACCGCTCCGCGGGTTCCGCCCCCGTCGTTCTCGCCCAAGCAGAGGCTCCGATAGTGCCGGCCCGGTGTCCCCCTACCCGTCGACGGTACGCCCCGGGGATCGGAGTCCAATTTATATGGTCACCATTAATTACGGTCCCCGTAACATATGCCGTCGTCGCGACCGCACCGGTCCGATCCTCCGCCCATCGTGGCGCTCCGTGAGGCGTGCGAACGGCTGGTCTACGCGTCGCTCCGTCTGACGCGCCTCGAGGCGAACGAGGAGGGCCTCTCGATTCCCCAGGTGTTCATCCTCCAGGCCCTGTCGAGCGTGGGACCCATCCCGATCACCCAGCTCGTCCTCTGGTCCGGGAACTCGCCGGCCACGATCGGGGGGATCCTCGACGTGATGGAGCAGGACGGGCTCGCCCGGAGGGCCCACGGGGTCGAGGACCGGCGTCAGGTACTGGCCTCGCTCACGCCCAAGGGACGTCGGTTGGCCGCCAAGCTCGTGCGGAAACGGGACGCCCGTTGGGCCGCCCTCCGCTCCGCCTTGCTCGTGCGCGACGCCGCCGCGAGTGCCCGGGCCCTCCAACGGGTCGCGGCCGGGTTCAACGCGTGGAGGCGGGCGACCGACCATCCCCGCCGGCACGGCGCGGGGGCGGGGGGCCGCTCCCGCACGAGGCGTCGGGGGAGCCGGTGATGAACCGCGGAGTCTCGCCGGTGGCGTCCGTCCGGGGTGGGCCCCCGGCGGGCCGTGGCCCGCGGGATGGGGTCGGCTCCGTTCCTTCGCGGTGGGCTCGAGGATGAGCCCTGCGGAGTCTACCGCTGCGGCGTCGTCCCCCCGGGGCCCCCGGGAGGGACGATGGCGGGGGACGGCACCCGCGTTCGTCCTGTTGCTGGTCTCTCCGATCGTCGTCGAGGTACTGTTCGGCTCCACCTACGTCACGATCTTCGACTCCTTGCTCGTGGAGATCCCCTTCTACGGGGGCGGGGCCCTCCTCATCCGGGAGGTCGTCCGGCGTCGACGTCTGGGGTGGGAAGCGCTCCTCGTGCTGGCGATCGCCTTCGCGGTGTTCGAGGAGTTCCTCGTCATCCAGACGTCGGTCTCGCCTCTCCTCTTCGTGGGGTCGCGCTCCCTCTTCGTCTACGGTCGGCTGTTCGGCGTCAACTGGGTGTACGCGGCGTGGGCCGTGGGGTACGAGAGCCTCTGGGGCATCGTGCTACCGGTCTACCTGACGGAGCTCGCCTTCCCCGACCAGCGGGCGGAACCCTGGCTCGGACGCCCGGGGCTCCTTTTGGCCGGGCTGCTGTTCCTGTTCGGCTCGCTCGCCGCCTGGGCCGTCTACACGCGGGAGGTGGTCCCGGCCGCCCTCGGGTACGTCTACAGCCCGTCGCCCGTGGTGCTGGGTCTGGCGTCGGCGCTGATCGTCGGTCTCGTCGCGGCGGTTCTGGCCCCAACCCGGCCGCTCGGAAACCGGCGCTGGCCGCGCGCGGTCGCTGCGAGACCGTGGACCCTGGGGGGGGCCGCGTTCGGTCTGGGCCTGCTATGGTTCGGGTTGGTCGCGTTCGCCTTCGACCTCTTCCCCCGGGTGCCTCCGGTCGCATCCCTCGGGGTGGCGGTCGTGCTTGCCGGCGTGGCGCTGACGTTCCTCGGGGGGGCATCGGCCCGGCCGGACTGGTCCGACCGTCACCGTTTGGCCGTGGCGTTCGGGGCGCTCTTGGCCAGCATGATCGCCGGATACTGGGCGAGCGGCATTTCCGGAACGATCAATCTCGTCGGCAAGGGCGCCTTCGACGGCGTCGCCGTCGTGCTGCTGGTCCTTCTGTCCATCCGGGTGCGTGGGCGAGACCGGCCGCGTCCGCCGTCGGCGCCCTAGCGAGGGCGGTTCGCCCGGTGGGGACTCCCGGTCTCGGTGGAATCCGGTCGATCGAACCCTCTTAACCACCGGAGTCCCTAAGGCCACCACGATCCCGACATGCCAGCCGACCCCGGGCCTTCCACGAGGCGCGCGATCCCCCCGGCCCCGCGGGACGACGGCACTCGCGCATTGATTTGGATCTGCCGAACCCGACGGGCCCACTGGACCTCCCGGCAACGAACCCCGCCGTCGTTCTCGCGTTGGTGACCTGAGTCGAAGCGGGGAGATGCGATGCGCAGGCGGGTGGTCCCGATGGCAATTCCCTCGGCGTTCGAAGGGGTCGGCTCGACGCTATGACGCCGACCGAGCCGGAGTTCCGGCGACGCCGAAGCCCGACCCGCGTCCGAGGGGAGAGACCCCGAGTCCTCCGAGCGACCCGCGCGACCACTCCCCATGTCGGACCGGCGTGGTTCGGGCCGGCGTATTCCCGAATGATGGCTCGAGATGTCCACGCCACGGGGTCCGTGGACCGAGTGCTCCTAGAGGGTGCGAAAGGATTGGACGGGGACTCCGCCCCGGCGCTCTACGCCAAAATCCCGTTCGCCGCGCCGGGGTATCGGTGGGGTACGCGGCCCGCCCTAGACCGCACGGTTCGCGCGTTGGTGCGAAGTGCCGAAGCCCCGACGGGCCGTACGGTCGGCGCAATCGTCCGGTTCACGAGTCGGTTGGGGACCAAGCTTACCCCCACGCCCGACGACCTGCGGTTCGGGGGGCACGAAGAAGAGATCATGGAACGAGGATCGGAGTGGTGCACTGACCTCGCGCGGGTGGCCTGCGTGTTGCTCCAGGTCGCCGGCGTCTCCGCCCGGATCGTGTATCTCGCCGACACCGCTCGCGCTTACTCCGGCCACGCCGTGGTCGAGGCGTTCTGGCGAGGGGAGTGGGGGGCCGCGGACCCCGTAACTGGGGTGGTGTATCGGACCCGTGGGGGCCGGCCCGCGGGCGCCTGGACGTTGAGGCAGCATCCCACGCTGGTCCGGGCGCGGTATCGTGACCCAAGGGAAGGGGCCGAGCGAAGCGGCCAGTTCCGTACCTGCGCGATTGTGACGTATCGAGTCGAGGATTCCCGCTACTACGACTTCTCCGTGACTACGGTCTCGCCCTATTACCGGTCCATCCTCGCGATGGCTCACTCGGGCTGGCCCGGCGGGCTTCGATGGCTGCATGGCGAGGCGGACTCTGCGGGATCGCCACGCGTGGGTCGCTGGACGGAATCGGTGCGGCCGTCGCCACCGAGAACGCGACGGCGGCTCCGGTGACAAGGCCGGCGGGGACCCATCCTGAGCGCAACGGCGAAGACGACCCTCAGGACCGTACGCTGGGGTCGGTTGGTCGCGGGTCCGTCGAGCACGGTACCCCGACGGCCGACGCCGGCCCAGCGGACGAACCTCCGATCCTGTAAATATATGTCACAGCTTATATAATCCTAAGAATATGTGTTTGGTATGCCGAGCCCGGGACCGACCTTCGAGGTTCTCGCGGACCCCACCCGGTTGGGGATCGTGGAGCGCCTCCGTTCCGGTGAACGGAACGTGGGCGCGCTCGCGAGCTCGCTCTCGGTCTGCCAACCGGGGATCTCTCGGCACCTGAGGATTCTCCACCTCGCGGGATTGGTCCAAGTACGCGCGGAGGGGCAGAAGCGGTTCTACTCGCTCCGACCGCAACCGTTCCGGGACCTGGACGACTGGGTCCACGAGCTCCGTCACCTGACCGAGGGGCGCCTCGACCGGCTGGCCACGCTCGTCGAGGACCGCGCCCCTGGCTCCCGCTCCGCCCGTCCCGCCCGGTGGAGGGGATGACGATGGCACCCGAAGTTCGAGCGCCGCCGAGCGATCCCGAGCCGGTCCGCTACTCCCAGCCGAGCGACCTCGAGAGCGAGGTGTCGCGAATCTTCCGAGCGCCCGTCGACCGAGTGTTCCGTGTGTTCACCGACGCGGTCTACCAGCCGTACCTCTGGTCGCCCCACCCGGAGCGGGTGACGGTCGAGGCGTACGACTTCCGACCCGGTGGGCGGTTTTCGATCGCCATCCGCCAGGACGACGGCTCGACGGGGCGTTTCCTCGGGGAGTTCCTCGAGATCGATCCCCCCCACCGCGTGGTCTGCCGGTGGTACCACAGCAGCCGACGCGACACGGGACCGCTGGAGACGCAGACGTTCGAACGGGTGGGGGAATCCACCCGGGTCACGTCCCGATGGAAGCTCCCGAACCGCGAGGCCCGGGACCGCATGGCGGGTCCCGGTTTCGAGGCGGTCATCAACGCGCAGCACGCCCAGATCGACCAGCTGCTCGCCTCGGCCTAGTTCGTCCGGGGGGACGGGTCCGGTCGAGCTCCTCCGCGTACCCGCCCGGGTCCGGGCCCCCCGCCCGCACGGACCGTTCGTTCCCGTGGGGGTAGCCGACCCCCCGGCCCGTCCCCCCCGGACCTCTCGGGTGGGGCCTACGCCCCGGGGTCGCGGGCTTCCGCACCGACGGATCGACTCCCGCTCCATCCGTCGTGGTTCCCGGGTGCGGAACCGGCGTCCGTGGCGGAGGACGCATGCCCGATGCAGTCCCGTCGATAGAACCATAAGCCCGGCCGAGACGTGAAGTTACCCGGAGCCTACCTCCGTGGCCCCGCCTCCGCACCCGCATCTGTGCGTCCGAGGACGGGATTGGTCCACGAGGGGCTGAGTCCCGCGGGGCCATGGTCGCCTGGGTCCTCTTGGAAACCGCGGTGGTCTCGCTCGGGATCGCCGCCGTCTACTCGTTCGTCGCCTACCGGCTGTACGAGCGGTCGGTGTCGTCCGACGCGCGCCTCGCGTCGCTCCAGTTCTCGGTGTTCTGGTACGCGCTGGGCGCCACGGCCGCGCTCGGCGCCGTCGAGGCGGTCCTGGCCGCCGGGGGCGTCCTCACGCTCTCGGTCGCGATCACGATCTCGCTCGCGGAGATCCTCATCGACTGCGTGTTCCTGTGGGCGATCGTCGATTTCCTGGTGTACGTCTACACCGGGAAGTACTACCTGATCCCCGTCTCGGCGTTCTACGCGCTGTTCTACGTGGCGGCGCTCTACTACACCGTCCTGAGCCACCCGTACGAGCTCGTCATCCGCGCCGGCCTCCCGACGCTGCTCACCGTCCCCGTCACGTCGAAGCTCCTCGTCGACGTCGTCGACATCGGGCTGGTGTTACCGGAGTTCGTCGCGGCGTTCCTGTACCTCTCGCTCCTCCGCCGGACCGAGGACCGGGGCCAGCGGTTCCGGATCACCGTCGTCGGGCTCGGGATCGTCGCCTGGTTCGGTCTTACCTTCTTCTTCCCCGCGCCGACGGCGACGCTCGGCCTCGTCCGGAGCCTCCTCCAGCTCATCCCCGCGGTGCTGACGCTCCTGGCGTACTTCCCGCCCCCGTGGATCCGGGAACGACTCCAGGTCCACCCGATCCCCACGTCCCGCGAGGCCGACCCGGCCCGTTCGTGAGCCGGCGCGCCGGCCCGGTTCCGGGCGTTACGGGGAGTCGCTCGCGGAGTCCGCCGCCCGCTTCCGCGTCCG
>JASHRQ010000097.1 GCA_030037265.1 Thermoplasmata archaeon
CGACCCCCCGGCGCTCGCCGGCTGGGCGGAGCGGCTCGACCGGGCCGTCCCGGACCCGCCGCCGGCGACGTCCGACTCCGGCGGGCTGTTCCGCCCCGGGGCCGACGCCGAGGTGGACCGCTGGCGCGGCCAGGAGGCGGAGGCGCTCCGCGAGCTGGAGTCGCTCGAGCGGAGGGAGCGCGAGTCGGCGGGGCTCAAGTCGCTCCGGCTCGGGTACAACCAGGTGTTCGGCTACTACCTCGAGGTCCCCCGCTCGCAGGCGGCGCGGGTCCCCGCGCACTTCGAGCGGCGGCAGACCGTGGCGGCGGCCGAGCGGTACACGACCGCGGAGCTGCGGGCCGTCGAGGAGCGGGTCCTGTCGGCGCGCGACGGCCTCCGGACGCGGGAGCTCGCGGCGTGGGAGGAGCTGCTGGCCGCGCTCGACGCCGTCGTGCCCGCCCTCTACCGGCTCGGCCGCCGGATGGGCGAGGTGGACGCGCTCGCGACGTTCGCGCTGCTCGCGCAGGAGCGGGGGTACGTCCGCCCCGAGGTCGACGAGAGCCGCCAGGTGCAGATCCGCGAGGGGCGCCACCCGATCCTCGACCGGATCCTGCGCCAGGAGTTCGTCCCGAACGACACCGAGCTCGACGGGACGTCGAGCCGGCTCCTGCTGCTCACCGGGCCGAACATGTCCGGCAAGTCGACGTACATGCGGCAGGTGGGGCTGCTCGTCCTGATGGCCCAGGCGGGCGCGTACGTCCCCGCGCGGTACGCCCGCCTCGGGGTCGTCTCGGCGCTGTTCACCCGGATGGGGTTCGCCGACGCGATCGGCCGCGGCAAGTCGAGCTTCCTCGTCGAGATGACCGAGGTCGCCGAGATCCTCCGCGCCGCCGACGACCGGAGCCTGGTGCTCCTGGACGAGGTGGGCCGCGGCACGAGCACCTTCGACGGGCTCGCGCTCGCGTGGGCGACCGTCCGGCACCTCCACGACGCGGTGCGGAGCCGGACGATCGTCGCGACCCACTTCCACCAGCTCACCGGGCTGGTCGCCGGGCTCCCCGCCGCGCGGAACGGCCATCTGGCCGTCCGGGAGGACGGCGCCGAGATCCTGTACCTGCGGACGCTCGTCCCCGGCGCGACGGACCGGAGCCTCGGGCTCCACGTCGCCCGGCTCGCCGGAATTCCGCCGCCGGTCGTCGCCGAGTCGGAACGGCTCCTCAAGGAGCTCGAGGCGCAGGGGATCGCCGCGACCGCCCCGACGAAGGGCCGGCGGCCCGCGGCGCCGCGCTACACCCAGGCGGTCCTGCTGCCGTCCGGCGCGTCGTCCCCCGGCCCCACGACCCCGCTCGAGGCGGCGCTCCGCGGACTCGACTTGGACCGGCTCTCGCCGATCGAGGCGCACCGGTGGCTCGCCGAGTGGCGGCGTCGCCTGGAGGCCGGCGGCCCCGGCTCGGAGGGCTCCTCCTGACCGCGGACCCCCCGCGGCCTCCGGGCCGGCCGATCCGGCGGCTCCCCCGCGAGCTCGTCGAGCGGATCGCCGCCGGCGAGGTGGTCGAGCGACCGGCGTCGGTCGTGAAGGAGCTCGTCGAGAACTCGATCGACGCCGGGGCGACCGAGGTCGAGGTGGAGGTCGAGGGCGGCGGGCTCTCCCGGATCGCGGTCGCCGACGACGGGTCGGGCATCCCCGCGGGGGACCTCGCGCTCGCCGTGGAGCGGCACGCCACGAGCAAGCTCGGGCGCGCCGACGAGCTGGACGCGATCGGGACGCTCGGGTTCCGCGGGGAGGCGCTCGCGGCGATCGGCCAGGTGGCGAGGCTCCGGCTCGTCTCGCGCGCGGCCGGCGCGCCCGCGGCGGCCGGACTGACCGTGGAGGGCGGGGAGGTCGGCGCGCGCTTCGAGGCCGCCCGGGCCGTCGGCACGACGGTGGAGGTGCGGGACCTGTTCTTCCACACGCCCGCCCGTCGGAAGTTCCTGAAGAGCCCCGCGAGCGAGCAGCTCCAGGTGGTCTCGACGGTCGAGCGGCTGTTCCTGGCGCGCTCCGACGTGACGCTGACGCTCCGCGCCGACGGCCGCGAGATCGGCCGGTACCCGCGCGGGGAGCGCGTGCTCGACGCCGCGGGCCGGGTGTTCGGGAGCGAGTTCGTCCTCGCGTCGTTCCCGGTGCGGTCCCCGGCGGGCGCCGCGGTGGGGATCGAGGCGGCCCTCGGGCGGCCGTCCGTCGCCCGGGGGACCCCGTCGTCCCTGCACGTGTCCGTCAACGGCCGGGCGGTCGCCTCCCGCCTCCTCTCGCAGGCGGTCCGGGCCGCGTACCTCGACTACCTCCCACGGACCCGGTATCCCGTCGGCGCGCTCCGCCTCACGCTCGACCCCCGGCGGGTCGACGTGAACGTCCATCCGACGAAGCACGAGGTGCGGATCGAGGGGGAGCGCGAGGTGGCGGAGACCGTCCGGCGCGCCGTGCGGGCGGCCCTGGCCGGCGCCTCCCAGGCCGCCGAGCCCGCGAGCGCGGCCCGTCCGAGCGTCCT
>JASHRQ010000098.1 GCA_030037265.1 Thermoplasmata archaeon
GCCCGGCCCTCGTCTCCGGGGAGTGGAGGGCCCTGGGAGCACGGGGATTTGAACCCCGATATGCGGGTCTCTCCACGCGCTCCAGTCACTCGTCATCGGTCCGCCGGAACGGACCTCCGCTGACCCTACTTCGAGATCCCCTCGAACGGAGACCTGACTGGAGCCCGCTGGTCTGCCAAGTTAGCCTATGCTCCCTCGACCGGCCGGGAACGCCCCGCGACTTATGCTTTGTCCTAGCCGCGGTCCGGCTCCACCGGTCTCAGCGCCTCTCGAGCGACCCTACCTTGTTGTTAGGGTCGGGAGTCGGAAACAGCACTACCTGCGCGAATGTGATGGAAGCGTGGGTTCGCGTCGGCAGCGAACACCCACCGACTGCCGGGCGCGGCAGAGTCCACGAGGCCATGACGAGCTACCTGGTCGATCATGACGGCATAGGCCTCTTTAGTCAACAGCGACCGTACCCCCCGGACCGATATCGAATAGGGGAGGTCGACGCGTAGCTTCGATGGATCGACCCCCGTCAAATCGATGAGGTCGAACCTCAAGCTCGGATCGGCCCAGAGGGTCCTGACACTCGAGTGATCTGGATATGTCAAGGTAAAGCCTTGGTCGTCAACCTCTAGGAGGACTGCGCCTCTCTTGAGTTTCCACAGCGTGAGAAGGAAGTAGGTGGCCATTGTCGCCGCAAACATCAGTGCCCCCAACGTAACGACGGTTTGGAAGGGTGGAAGCGAGCGAGCCGCTATCGCGGGTGCATCTGCGGCAAGGAAAAGCAAGGCCCAGGCCAGAAGGAAGATGATTACGACAATCGCAATTCGGCGCTTACGAAGGGTAAAGGGCCACAGCATTGCGCTCACATCTTCCAGTGGATACCGAAGAACCACTGGTCCGGAGGCGGTATCGCCTGCGAGCCGCACTTCAGACCGGACCTCGGTCGGCCCTACGGGATGGTAGGGCAAAGATGTGGGCCGTACCGGGAGCTTCCATCCCTAGGAAGTTTGAACTCGGTTGTGTAACGACAATGGCTCCGTGCGCTTTGGCCGCGTTGAGCAGACCTGAGAAAGCCTCGGCCGTGAGTGGCGTGATAGGAAGTACCCCACGATACGGGGGGAAGAGTGCCATCAATCGTGGTTGAATGACGAGGTCGAAGTCGGGTACGCCCTCCACGTGTGAACTCCTCGCGTCCATCCAGAAGTGTGCCCCGGAGCCGACCCACTCTCGCATGATTGAACGTCCGTCGGTAAACCCAACAGTGACCCCGCGATCGTCTACGCTGAGCCGGGAAGGGCCGGGGGCGAGCTGCAGCGCGTACACAAAGCCATATGCCCCGCCGTAGAATGCGATAAGCAGCGCCAAAATCACTATTCCCGCGCGATAGGGAGGGTCCGACTGAATGAAGACACCCACCCAGATCGCAACGCCAAGAATTCCCGTGAGGGTGGTTGCTCCTACCGCGTAAAACACTCGACGGCGGACCCGAAATCGATCCGCAATGATGGTGCAAACGCTGCTCAAATCGAAGTCTTCGTGCACGTGGGTCCAGTTCTGTGAGATCACCGACAGCGTGGCCGATCGTATAGTATGCTGTACCCGCGAGACCGACGCCCGACGGGCTGAGCAAATCAAGTCGGAGCGGGGGGTGTCCTTCGTCCAACCGGCAGCTTGACGACAGTTCCCCCGAGAATACTGTCGCTGCCCGAAGGCGAGTACTGACAATCCAAACTCAGCCAGAGCGTGAGGTCAGTACTCCGAGTTTTTACCCTGGTAGCTCAGGGGTCAGCAGCGGTCCGGGCGAACGATCTCACGGGCGGCGCGTCGACAACCGCGGGTGTCTAGGAGGGGCGGACCGGTCCGGAACTCGGGGGCCGGACCTCAACGCACACGCGGCGGGGTCCGGCCAGCGACCAACGCCCCCCACGTTCCCGTACCGTTACGGCCAGCTGGCGGGCCCGTGCCGCCGAGACCAAGGCATCCAGCGCTTCTCCCGTCAAACGAGTGGCAGGATGGTGTCGAATGTTTGCGTACCCAGCGATGCCGTACTTTTGGGCGGCGGAGCTGCTTCTGTCGTCCTCCAGGTCCAAACGAAAGTGCCGATCCGTCCATCGGATCAGTTCCTTCGTGTGACCGGAGAAGATGAACTTCACGCCCTCGTCGCCGACTGTTACCCAACTTGCCCCCGGGGCGAACTGGTTCGACGCCCATCCGAGGAGCGCGGCTTCCCCGGCTGCAATGTAGTAGGGTATGCCGTAGAGCACGCGAAAGCCTGAGTACAGGGTCCCGTGCGCGAACTGATAGACGAACCCGACGATCCCTGCCGCCGCAATGGCTCCGGCCACGCTGGCAAACGCGATCCGGAGTCCCCGGGTATTGGCGTACCGTTGACGCGCACACTCCGTCAGGTCAAAGCTCTGCTCGCTCACTCCAAGACCCTCGCATGAGGACGATCGAGGCGCAATATGCTTCCCCTACAGCGGGAGCCCAGAAAAATGGTGGGGAAGCGAAGACGCGCCCCGTCTATCCCGACCTTCCCTAAGGGGGAGCTGCCCGGACCACGGGGATGGCGACCAGGCGGATGGCGCGTTAGATTAGACCCATCATCCGAGCAGAGAATCTGGGTTCAGGGCACTGCTCCCACGCGGCGCGAGTGGGTGCACCCCAGGGAGCAACTCGCGCTTTACGCGAGTGAAGTCCGGGCCGGGTACGCCCCACAGGTGGGGCAGAAGAGCGCGTCGCGTCGGGGCAGCTCGTAGCCGCACCGCGCGCACGGGTCGGCCGCGAAGCGCGGGAGCGGCGGGGCCCCGTCGAACTCGGCACGGAACGCCCGGTAGTACGCGAGGTGCTCGGCATCGCGGATCTCCACGCGGTCGGTCTCCGCGATCCGCCGCTGCTCGGCCCGGAACCGGTCGGGGCTCAGGCTGTCCGAAAAGTACCGGGGGAGCTGCGTCGAGCCGGAGCCGACCTCGATCGGGTCCTTCCTCCGCCACACCGCGAGGGTCTCCGGGAACGCCCACCGCAGCAGCATCTTCCCGCACGGACGTCCCTCGTGCGTGCCCACCTTGTACCGCTTCGGCAGCTCGACCGCGAACCGGACGACGGCCGGGTCCGTGTACGGCGCCCGGACCTCCACGCCGAGCGCCCGGCCGAGCGGGACCGAGGAGAAGCGCATCGTCTCGGCCATCCGGCGGGAGTAGGTCTCGAACTCCCCCTCCGGCTTTGCCCACATGAACGAGTAGCCCCCGAACAGCTCGTCCGCGGCATCGCCGGTCATCGCCCGGGGGACGCCCGCCTCGGCGAGGGTACGCAAGGCGCGCGCGATGACGAGGCTGTTGCGGATCTCCATCGGGTCGAACGTGCGAAGCGTTCGGACGACCAACGGCAGCTCCGCGAGGAGTTCGGGGAGCGGCGCTTCCACCACCCGATGCGTCCAGCCCAGCGACCACGCGATCGGGACCGCAAACGCCCGGTCGGGGGCGCCCGGTCCGCACAGCACCGTGACCGCGGTCCGGGTCGCGCCCTCCGCCGCGAGCGGAGCCAGGATCGAGGTGTCGAGGCCGCCCGAGAGCAGCATCCCCTCGGCCGGGAGCCCCGCGACCGCGTCGGTCACGAGACGGCGGAGCTCCCGCGCCGGCTCCGCCGCCCAGCCCGGCACTTCCGGTTGGCCCGACCGCGGCACGGGACCTCCAGGGGACCCTCGCGGGAGTATAGCGTCCACGACGGGTGAGCCCGAACCGGGACGCGCGGGGTGGCGCGGCGCTCGACCCGCCCGCCGACGCTCGCGCTAAATAAGGCCCGACCCCGGACCCGTGCCGTGGCGGACCGGACCCTCTTGGGTCTCTCGCTCTACTCCCTCGTTTCGAGCAACCGGACCGGCATCTTCCTCGTCTACTTCCCCATCTTCCTCGTGAGCGTCCGGCACGCCTCCGTCGCGACGGCGCTCGCGCTCACCTCCGTCGCGTACGTCGCGGGCAGCCTCGTCTCGCCGATCGCGGGCCGGTGGTCGGACCGGGTGGGCCGTCGGCGCCCGTTCCTCCTGTTCGCGGAGCTCGCGGCGATGCCGCTCTTCCTCGCCATCCCGTTCGCCGCGGGGTACTGGGCCGCGGGCGCGCTGTTCCTCGCGGCGAACGTGGCGCTCTCGATGGGCTCGCCCGCGCTGTCCGCCTACGTCGCCGACATCACCCGGGACCGCGAGCGCGGCGGGGCGTACGGGCTCCTGAGCGCGGCGTCGTCGGCCGGCGGGATCCTCGGTTTCCTCGTCGTCGGGGAGCTCGTCCTCACGCTCGGCTTCCCGTTCATGTACTACTTCGTGACCGCCGTCCAGCTCGTCACGGTGGGTGTCCTCCTCACGCGCGTCCCGGACGACCGGGCGGCCGCGACCGGCGACCGGAAGCCGTGGCGCGAGATGACGGAGGTCGCGTACTTCTCGACGGCCGTCTCGATCCGCTCGCTCGGCGCGGGCGCCGTGGGCGCGTTCTACGGTGTGTACGCGACGACGCTCGGCGCGAACCTGTTCGACGTGTCGCTCGTCGCGATCGCGGGGCTCGCGACGATGGCGCTCACCGCGGTGCCGGTGGGGCGCCTCGTCGACTCGATGGGGGAGATCCGGGGCCTGCTCTGGGGGACCGGCATCTCCGTCGCCGGCGTGGTCGCCTTTCTCGTCGCGGCCAACTGGCTCACCCTCCTCCCGGCGCAGGGGATCCGGAACCTCGGGTTCGCCTTCCTGAACCCCGCGATGCTCTCCTGGGTGGCGCGGATGGCGCCGCCGGGCCGCCGCGCCGAGTACCTGGGGCTGTTCACGCTCATCAATTCCGCGCTCTGGAGCTTGGGGCCGCTCGCCGGGAGCGCCGCCGTCGGGCTCGCGGGGTCGGCCGGGCTGTTCGGCTTCGCCATCGGCGCGACCGTCGTGTCGCTCCTCGTCATCGAAGGGGTGTACGTCCGGAAGGCGCGGCCGAGGACCCCCCCGCCCGGCCCGGCGTCCGCCACGCCCGGCGCCGGGCCGTAGCCGTCCGGTCCGGGGGGCGACTCACGTCGCCGCGCGTCGCGCGGGGCGGCTCCGCGCGAGGCCGGTCTTCCGCTCGAACGCCTGGATCCGGTCCCGGATGCGCGCCGCCTCCTCGAAGTCGAGCCGCTCGGCGGCGAGCCGCATCTCCTCCTCGAGGTTCGCGAGGAGGAGCGGGAGCCGGTCGCGCCACTTGGGGCCGAGCCCGCTCGTCGACAGCTCACCGGAGTCGGCGGCCTCCTCCGGGGCGAGGATCGACCGGACGTCCTTGCGGATCGTCGTGGGGACGATCCCGTGCGCCCGGTTGAACGCCACCTGGAGGTCCCGCCGCCGCTGCATCTCGGCGATCGCCCGGGCCATCGACCCGGTGACCCGGTCGGCGTACAGGATGACCCGCCCCGCCAGGTTCCGGCTCGCCCGGCCCGAGGTCTGGATGATCGACGACTCGCTCCGGAGGTACCCCTCCTTGTCGGCGTCGAGGATCGCGACGAGGCTCACCTCGGGGAGGTCCAGCCCCTCGCGGAGGAGGTTGATGCCGACCAGGACGTCGAACCGGCCCAGCCGGAGGTCGCGGAGGATCTCGACCCGCTTCAGCGTCTCGACGTCGGAGTGCAGGTACCTCACCTTGAACCCCTGGTTCGCGAGGTACGTGGAGAGCTCCTCCGCCGTCGCCTTGGTGAGCGTCGTCACGAGCGACCGCTCGGAGTGCTCGACCTGGACCCGGAGCTCCGCGAGGAGGTCGGCGATGTGCCCGGCGAGCGGGCGCACCACGACCTCCGGGTCGACGAGCCCCGTCGGCCGGACGATCTGCTCGACGAGCCCGCGCGAGTGGTCCCGCTCGAACGGCCCCGGCGTCGCCGAGACGAACCCCGTCGGGCCGACGCGCGCGAGGAACTCGGGGAACTTGAGCGGCCGGTTGTCGCGGCAGGACGGGAGGCGCCAGCCGAACTCGACGAGATTGTCCTTCCGGTGCCGGTCCCCCTTGTACATCCCCTGGAGCTGCGGGACCGTGACGTGCGACTCGTCGATGAAGACGAGGAAATCCTTCGGGAAGAAGTCGAGGAGCGTGTACGGCGGCTCGCCGGCCCGGCGCCCGGCGAAGTACCGCGAGTAGTTCTCGATCCCGGAGCAGAAGCCGGTCTCGCGGATCATCTCGAGGTCGTACTCGGTGCGGCTCTTGAGCCGCTGCGCCTCCACGAGGTGGCCCCCGGCCTCGAGCTCGCGCACGCGCTCGACCTTCTCCGCGTCGATCGCGGACAGGACCTCCTCCAGGTGCTCGCTCAGCGTGAGGAAGTGCGTCGCCGGGAAGACCGTGAGGCTCTCCAGCGGCCGGACCTCCTCCTGCGTCACCGCGTTGAGCTCGAACAGCCCCTCCACCCGGTCCCCGTCGAGCACGATGCGGTGGAGCGTCTCCCCCGCGCTCTGGAGGTCGACCGTGCCGCCGCGGACCCGGAACCGGCCCCGCTTGAACTCGGTGTCGTTCCGCGCGTACTTGAGCCGGACCAGGTGGTCGAGGAGCGGCTGGCGTCCGAGCGTCTCGCCGACCCGGATCGTGAGGGTGTTCTCGCGGTACTCGTCCGGCGACCCCAGGCCGTAGATGCAGCTCACCGACGCGACGACCAGCACGTCCCGCCGGGTGAGGAGCGCCTGCGTCGCGCGGTGCCGCAGCTTGTCGATCTCCTCGTTGATCGACGAGTCCTTCTCGATGTACAGGTCGATCTGCGGGACGTACGCCTCGGGCTGGTAGTAGTCGTAGTAGCTCACGAAGTACTCCACGGCGTTCCGGGGAAACAGCGAGCGGAACTCGCTCACCAGCTGCGCGGCGAGCGTCTTGTTCGGCGAGATGACGAGCGTCGGCCGCTGGAGCTCGGTCACGACGTTCGCCATCGTGAACGTCTTCCCGGAGCCGGTGACGCCCAGCAGGGTCACGAACCGCTCCCCCGCGCGGAACCGCTCGACGATCTCGGCGATCGCCTTCGGCTGGTCCCCCTGCGGGGCGTAGTCGCTCACGAGCTCGAACCGGGTCGTGGGGTCGACGACCGCGCTGCTCCGGCCCCGCAGCGACGGGCCCTTCCGGGCGGTCGTCACGCGGGCGGCCCCCGTCGGTAGCCCCCGGGGTCGATCTCCACCTCGGAGAACCCGATCGCCTCGAACGCGCGCTCCATCGCCTCCCGGAGCTCGGGCCCGAGCAGCCGCGGCACCTCGTCCGCCCCGACCTCGACCCGCGCTCGCCCCGCCCGCACCCGGACGCGGACCCGGCGGAACTCGCGCGTCAGGAGCCAGCGCTCCGCCGAGGCGACCCGCGCGAGCGTCTCGGCGGTGATCGGCTCCCCGTGCGCGACCCGCGACGCGAGGCACGCGTTCGACGGGCGGTCCCAGTTCGGGAGCCCGGCGGACTGCGCGACGCGTCGGACCTCCGCCTTCGTCCACCGGGCCTCGAGCAGGGGGTGGCGGAAGCCGGCCTCGTCCATCGCCCGGATCCCCGGGCGGTCGTCGCCCAGGTCGTCCCGGTGGATGCCGTCGAGGTACTGCCGGACCCCGTGGGCCTCGCCCCAGCGCCGCAACGCCCGGCCCTCGACCGTCCGGCAGTAGTAGCACCGGTCCGCTCCGTTGGCGACGTACCGCGCGTCCGCGAGCGGGTCGGCCGCGACGGTGGAGTGCGAGATCCCGATCGACCGGGCGACGGCCTCCGCCGACTGGAGCTCCTCCGGCGCCACGGCGGTGCCGCGGAGCGTGAGCGCCACCGCGCGGTCCCCGACCGCACGGTACGCGAGCCACGCGACGACGGCCGAGTCGACGCCGCCCGAGAGCGCGACGAGACACGGCCCCCCGGCGGCGAGGGCGCGGACCACGAGCTCCGGCGGGTCCGGCGGCTCCCGCGACGCCGAGTCCCGCATGGCCCGCGCCGGAGGGGAGCTCGGCCCCTTACGCTTTGCCGGGGCGCGGAGCGCAACTCCCTTAGCGGAGGCGCCGTTCCGGGGGCCGATGCAGGCGGTGCAGGACGGCGCCCGGTGGATGCTCCGGCTCGACCAGGGACAGGACCTCTTCCCGACGCTCTCGGAGTTCGCCCGGTCGCACGGCATCACCGCGGCGGCGGTCGTCTCGGGCGTGGGGATGCTCAAGGACTCCACGATCGGCTACTGGAACGGCAAGGAGTACGCCCGGCGGCAGTTCCCCGAGCCGCACGAGATCGTGGGGCTGCACGGCTCGATCGCCGAGGCGGACGGCCCGTCCGTCCACCTTCACGTCTCGCTCTCCGGACCGGACCATCGGGTCGTGGGCGGGCACCTCCTGAGCGGGACCGTCTGGGTGCTCGGGGAGCTCCTCATCGACACGTTCCCGGGACGGACCTTCGGGCGGCCGATGGACGAGACGCTCGGACTCCGGAAGCTCGACCTCGAGCCCGGGCGGGCCCTCCCGCCGTAGGGGCCGCAGTTCGGGAGCCGTTTTCCCGTCCGACGGCTCCCCGCGAGCCCCATGACGGAGGCGTCGGCCCCGGCGTTCGACCGGCTCGGGCCGGCGCTCGGCTGGGAGCTCGAGCGCCGGGGCCTCCGGACGCCGACGGAGATCCAGCGGGAGGGAATCCCGCTCCTGCTCGACGGGGAGGCCGACGCCCTGCTCGTCGCCCCCACCGGGACCGGGAAGACGGAGGCGGCGGTCCTCCCGCTGCTGGCGCGCCGGCTGGCCGCCCCGAGCCCTCCCACCTCGCTCCTGTACGTGTCGCCGCTGCGCGCGCTGAACCGGGACCTCGAACAGCGGCTCGTCTCGCTCGTCGAGGGCGTCGGACTGACCGCCGGGGTGCGGCACGGCGACACGCCGCCGGCGGAGCGGACCCGCCAGTCGAGCCGCCCCCGCGACCTGCTCATCACCACACCGGAAACGCTGCAGCTCCTGCTCGTGGGCCGGCGCCTCCGGGCGGGCCTCCTGGGGCTCCGCGCCGTGATCGTCGACGAGGTCCACGAGCTGTTCCCCTCCGACCGGGGCGCCCAGCTCGCGCTGTCGCTGGAGCGGCTGGACGCGCTGGTCGGCCACCCGGTGCGCCGGGTCGGCCTGTCCGCCACCGTGGGGAACCCGGAGCAGGTGGCGAGGTTCCTCTCGCCACGGCCTCGGACCGTGGAGGTCCGGGTCGCGCGCGAGCCGCGCGGGCTCGCGATCGAGGCGGGGTGGCCCCCGCCGGTCCCGAGCGACCCGGCGGAGCTCGCGGCGCTCCGGGTCGATGAGCGGTACTGGGCCGCGCTGAAGGCGGTCGAGCGCGCGGTCCGGGCGCACCGGACCACGCTCGTCTTCGTGAACACGCGGCCGACGGCGGAAGGGCTCGGCGCCCGGCTCCGCCGGATCGCGCCCGACCTCGCCGTCGCCGTGCATCACGGGTCGCTGTCGCGCGAGGTCCGGGAGGAGGCCGAGCAGCAGTTCCGCGAGGGGAAGCTCCGATGCCTCGTCGCGACCTCCTCCCTCGAGCTCGGCATCGACGTGGGGGCGGTCGACCTCGTCGTCCAGTTCGGCTCGCCCCGCCAAGCGGGCCGGCTCCTCCAGCGCGTCGGCCGGTCCGGCCACCGCCTCGACCGCGCCGCCGAGGGGCTCGTCCTCGCCGTCGACGACGAGGACTTGGAGGAGGCCGGGGTGCTCGCGCGGCGCGCGCTCGCGGGCGAGATCGAGCCGACCGAGTGGCGGACCGACAACCGCCTCGCCGCGGCGCAGCAGATCATCGCCACGCTCCGGTCGGAGGGGACCGTCGACCCGAAGCAGCTCGCGCGGCAGCTCCGCCCCGCCGCGCCCGTCCACGACCTGGACGACGCGGACTGGCGCTCGCTCGTCCAGTACCTGGAGGGCCTCGGGCTGCTCCGACAGTCCGAGGGCCGGGTGCGCCCCGGCCGCGGCACGCTCGACCGGTTCTACTCGACGCTCTCGCTGATCCCGGAGGAGCGGACGTACCGGCTGAGGGACCTCGGGAGCCGCCGGGTCATCGGGACGCTCGACGAGCGGTTCGTGCTGACCCAGGTGCTGGGCCAGCCGGACCTCGTGTTCCTCCTCCACGGCAGCGCGTGGAGGGTCGTCGAGTTCCGCGACGACGAGCTCCTCGTCGAGACCGCCGCGGAGCTCGGGCAGGAGCCGCGGTGGGTCGGCGAGGAGCTCCCGGTGCCGTTCGCCGTCGCCCAGGAGGTGGGGCGGCGCCGCCGCGAGGGCCACTGGCGCGGGTACCCGCTCACGCCGGAGGCGCTCCAGCGTCTCGAGGGCCCGCCGCCGGCCGGCACCGACCCGGAGAGCCGGGCGACGGACCGGCGGATCGTCGTGCAGCCCCAGGGGCGCCTCGTCACCGTGAGCGTCTGCGGGGGCAGCCGGACGAACGCGACGCTCGCGCTCGTCGTCGCGGGGCTCCTCACGGCGCGCCTCGGCGCCCGCGTCGAGGTGCTCGCGGTCGAGCCGACGTGGTTCGTGCTCGGGCTGCCGCTGGCGGTGGACCCCGAGGGCCTCCGCCAGAGCCTCGCGGTGCCGCCGGACCACCTGGAGGGGCTCGTCGAGCGGCTCGTGCCGGCGAGCCTCGAGTACCGGTGGGTGTTCATCACCGTCGCGCGGAAGTTCGGGCTGCTCCCCGCCTCGGCGGACCCGCGGGACCTC
>JASHRQ010000099.1 GCA_030037265.1 Thermoplasmata archaeon
GTCGCAGCATCCCCCACCCGGCGTCGTGGATCGGACGTGCCAGCCGACCCGCGGTGGCGAGCCGAGGCACGTCCAGGTCCTCCAGGGCGATCCGGTCGTGCTGGACGACCCAGCCGTGGGTCAGGGTGTGCGCGAAGTGGCGCCGCTGCCGGGCGACGTGAGCGTGGTATCGAGCGACTCGCTGCCGCTGCCGCTCCCACCGTCCCGAGCCCCGGTGTCGTCGAGACAGGGACCGCTGCACGCGACGGAGTCGACGGAGGGAGTTCCGCAGGAACGTAGGAGGGTCGACCGCGGTCCCGTCGGACAGCGTGGCGAGATGGGAGAGACCGAGGTCGATGCCGACCGGGGATCGGGCCGGGACGGTGGGAGGTGTCGGGTCCGGTATCTCGTACTGGATGGTGGCATACCATCCGTCCACCCGGGCGGACACCGTGACCGACTTGGGAGTGCCTGAGGCCGGGGGCGGACGGTGGAGACGCAGCGGCACCCGACCCAGCGTCGGGGCCTTGAGCTGCGCTTGGACCCCGACGCCCGGTCCTCGGACGAGGGGATCTCGAATCGTCACGAACGTGAAGGAGTCCGTGTGGCGGTGGAATCGAGGATAACCGGAACGCCGCCGCCCTCGTCGTCCCTCGGCACCCGGTCGGAAGAAGGCGCGGAAGGCGAGGTCGACCCGCTGGAGCTGGTCTCGGGCGATGTCGTAGGGGAGGGAGCCCAGCCCGACGCGGTCGTAGGCGCGCCACGCCTTGAGTCGGGCTTGCTGGTCCAAGTAGGTCCGTCGCTCGGGACGGAGGCGCCACGAGTCAGTGCGCTCCTCCACGGAGTAGTTCCACAGGAAGGTGAGCTCGGAGAGCCACCGACGGAGCTCGGACTCCTGGGCGGGGAACGGGTAGAGACGATACTGGTACGAGAGGAACATCGGTCGGCGAGCGACCGGGGGACGGGCCGACGGATAAACACCGTACCCCCGGGTGGTGCCTGAAACGTGAGCTAATACCCTCGGCATAGGGCGCATCGTGGGTCAGCACGCCCCAGACCGCACCGGTCATCTTCCGGGTCGCGGCGACCAGGGCCTTGGGTCGCCCCAGCTGCTTCGCCTTCTTCCGATAGAACTGGGCGACCGCGTTCGGGTGCTTCGCCCGCAACGCTCCTTGGACCGCGCAAGTTAGGAAGAGCTTCAGCACGGAGTCCCCGCGCTTCACGTGCCGGTGGAGCGAGACCTTCTCGCCGCTGTTGTCCGCGCGAGGGACCACGCCGGCGTAGGAGTAGAGGTGCTTCTGGGTCGGGAACCGACGGACCTCCCCGACCTCGCCCAGAATGCCGAGCGCGGCGTAGAATCCAATCCCGGGGATCCCCATCAGCCGCTCGACCTCGCGGTTCCCTTCCGCGAGACGTGCGAGACGGCGCTCCGCTTCCTCCGCCTGGCGGAGGAGGAACTGCAACCGCTCGAGGTAGGCGGTCAGAACCTCTCGATCGTTCGCGGGCCATAGGAGCGTTACCAGGCGCTCGAGTCCCCCCGACCAAAGACATCGGAGTAGTCGGCGAGGAACGAGTCGAGCAGGTTGCGGCTGACGAGCGCATGGACCTTGTTCTTGACCTCGGCGACGCTCTCTCCGGGGTCCATCCGATAGCGGACGAGTTGGCGGACCCCGTCGGGGTCCATGGGCGGCACATAGCTCTCGGGGAGATAGTTCGTGCGAAGGAGCTGGGCTCGATGGAAACTGTCCCGAGCGTCCGTCTTGACGTCCGCGGTGGCGACGACCGAGAGGGCTCGCGGGTTGGCCATGTGTACGTCGAGACCTCGTTGGGCGAGCCGACGGTAGACCGCCTTGCCCACGGTCGATGCTTCCAGAGCGACCGAGGTCGCCGTCGGAAGCCCGTGGGCGAATCGGTCCACTTCCTCGGGGGATGTCGTGAACGTCCAGCTGCTCTCCTCGCGACCTTGGGCGTCGATTAAGGTGGCCGTGCACGATGCCTTGTGGACATCCGGGCCCACCCAGTGCGGTTCGATCGGCGCGGTCGACGGCTCCAGTCGTTCGATCGCGTTCGTTCACCTCGGTGTTCTCCGATGCAACTCCACGGCCACCGGACTCGACATCCTCCCCTACGTGCGCGCGGCACATTCGGTCGGGTCGTAGAGGGGACCACGCTTTTCTTCGGGCAAGCAGCCCACAGGAAAGGTCGGTCCCCCGGGCCCGGAGTCACGGCCGTCGGAACGGCCGGGCGGATTAGGAGACCTTCAGGGCCGCTTTTCTTCCCGCATGGCTCCGGGCGACGTCTTGATGCCGCGAGAATCGGCCGGCCGCTCGGGTTCCTCCGCCCCGAGACCAAGGAACGGCGGCCGCTGGGGCTCGCAGCCTACGGCCCGAGGGCGCGACTGGAGCCGGGTCGTCAGCGTCGGATGGTGCCCGGGACCCCGTCAAAGGCGGAGTCCCCACTGACGATCCGGGCTCCGGCCCGTCGAGCCGTCGCGAGGATAATCCCGTCGGCCAAACTCGCCGAGGGCGAACTCTGGCGAAGGCGTCGTCGTGAACGACCTCCCTCCTCGGCGATATCGGGGGTCACTTCCCAGATCCTGC
Source organism: Thermoplasmata archaeon (assembly GCA_030037265.1). GTDB lineage: Archaea > Thermoplasmatota > Thermoplasmata > Lutacidiplasmatales > UBA184 > JAKIWV01. Next base: position 2,580 of record JASHRQ010000099.1, read on the forward strand.
TCATCCGCCGTATCGCACCGCAGGCGGCGTCGACTCGATCCGCGTGCTCCTCCAGGTCGAGACGGGCTGCGAGCTCGCCGAGCGAGATCGCCGACGTGTGCAATCGATGCCGGCCGGACTCGACGAACCGGTGCCGGAGCGAAACGCCCGTCGGTGTCCGATGGAGATACTCCCACCACGCCCACGTGTCGAACAGGAGCTCCGACTCATTCACGCCACATCTTCTCCTTGCGTCGGTCGAACGGTCGGTACGGAAGGTCTGCCAGAAGGCCGAACGCATCCGGCACTCCACTTTGGATCAGCGCGTCGACCGGGTCGCCCGCGGACAACCCTACCTTCTTCGCGTCGCCGACGGGGATCAGGAGGGCGAGTCCGTTTCCGACCTTGCGGATGTGTCCAGAAACTCGGAGGTGGGTCACGTTAAGCGGTTCTGTTTTACGAGCTCTTAACGATTGCTTCGGCGGTGGAAGCCGGCGCCTCGCGGGGGACCGGACCGGCCTGCGCGCTCTTCTCGGCACGTATCAGCGAGACGCGCCCGGCTCAAGTGTTCTTGGTCGTGCGCTCCGCTAGACCTGCGGGGTCGGCGAGGGCGCCCGACGCGGTCCGGCGCGTAGACGGACCCCTTCCTGAGCCCAAGGGCGTGCGAACGGAGGGGCCACCGGGTCCTCCCATTCCCCGGGTTTTTGGGCGCCGTGTCCCGCCTCGGACCGATTCGAGCCTCCCCGTCGACCCCCGTGAGGGCCCTTTGATGAGGCGGTGTTCCTAATTGCCGGGGTTCGACGTGGCCGGGCAACGGTCCCACGGACTCGCGGTTGCAGGTCGAAATCGACCCGATTCCGCATAGCCGAGTCGACGGCTAAGCCCCGGGACCCCGTCGGCGGCTCGGAGCGGTACGATAAGTACATCGCCGAGCGTGTCGGCACATGGCCGGTCTCCGGCCACGCCGCAGTTTCCGCTCGCTGGCGACTCACCTCGTCGCGGGCGTTGTGGGGGTCGCCGTCGGCGTCTCCGCCATCTTCGTAGCCGGTGCGTTGGCCCCTCCCGGGCCGGCGCCGGGGAGCGTGGTGCTCGACACCGTGCAGGTCGACTACACCTACCTCAACGGGACACCGCAGATCTTCGGAACCAATCAGCAGGAACTCTGTTCTCTCTGCCCCCTGACGCTCACGGCGGGGACCACGACCACGATCGGAACGCTGCTGGTCCA
>JASHRQ010000100.1 GCA_030037265.1 Thermoplasmata archaeon
GCCCGGCCCTCGTCTCCGGGGAGTGGAGGGCCCTGGGAGCACGGGGATTTGAACCCCGATATGCGGGTCTCTCCACGCGCTCCAGTCACTCGTCATCGGTCCGCCGGAACGGACCTCCGCTGACCCTACTTCGAGATCCCCTCGAACGGAGACCTGACTGGAGCCCGCTGGTCTGCCAAGTTAGCCTATGCTCCCTCCCCGCGGTCCGGGAGCATCGAGAGACTTAGCCCTTTGCGCTCGCCCGGGTCGGCGGTCGCCCCCGCCGTTCGCCGGGCCATCCGGGAGGACTCCGTCGCGGCTCCCCGGCCACGCGGGCGAGTACCCGGAGGAACGCTCGGGTCTCGGGCGCCCGACGCACGGCGAAGCGTACGTACTGGCCGAGCCCGAGCGAGCGGAGGTCGCGTACCCGGAATCCTCGCGCCGCGAGACGCTCGGCGAGCTCCGTGCCCGACGGGGCGTGGACGAGGAAGTAGTTCGTCCGAGATCGAAAGCGGAGCAGTTGTCGCACGTACGCCGCCGTGCGTTCGGTCCGGGCGAGGGTGGTCCGGGTCCACGCCGGGCGGTCGAGCGCCAGAAGCCCCAGGTGCCGAGCGAACGGCCCCACGCTCCACGGGAGGAGGTGAGCCCGAAGCGCCCGGATCACCTCGCGGCTCCCCGTCGCGTGGCCCAACGGGAGTCCGGGGGTCCCGAGCATCTTGGACCAGGAGAAGACGGTCAGGAGGTGGTCGCTCGAACCCGCCGCGCTTTCTCCGCCTCGCACGAACGGCAGGTAGCTCTCGTCGACCAGCAGCAACGACCGGGTCCGTTCGGCCGCCGCGACGAGCGGGGCGAGGGCGCGGGGAGCGAGGTACTGACCGGTCGGCGTGCCCGGATTCGCCAGGACGATGAGGCTCCGGGGACGGACTCGTTCCGCCCATTCGCCGGGGTCGATCCACAGCCGCGGCATCGGTCCGGGGACCACTCGGCTGCCCACGGACGCCGCGATGCGCTGGTACTCTCCGTAGGTGTGGGGCGCCACGAGGACGGACCGACGGGTCCCGAACGCGGTGATCCCGATCCGGAGCAATTCGGAGGCGCTGCCGCCGAGGAGGACCGTGCCGGGCGCGAGCCGCAGCGCTTGCTCGAGCCGACGGGTGAGCTCGAGCTGCGTCCGGTCCGGGTAGGCCGCGACCTCTCGTTCTCCGCGACGGAGCGCGAGGGGGAGGTAGGGCGGGGGGCCGTACGGGTTCGTCGACAGCGACAGGTCGAGTAGGCCACGGGACCGACGGCCGGGTGGCTCCCCGCCGTGTTCGACCAGCGGAACGCGCGACGGGTCGACCACCGGTCGGGGGCCCCTCGCCGGCCGCGGCTCAGAGGAAGTACGACCAGCCCGCAACGACAAGTCCCCCGATGAGGCCGCCGACGAGCAAAAACGCGAGGGTGCCCGCGTACTTCACCGTTCGGAGAACCCGGCGCACATCCGCCTCGGTTGGCGGCGGGAGGTCGGGCCCGACGACGTAGGAGCCGCGACGCTCGAGCTGGACGCGCGCCACGCCGGCGGCGGCCACGATGCTCCGAGGAACGACGACCCCCGGCGCGGCGAGGACCCGGGGAACGACGTGCGGGCCCGTTGCGCACAGCCGGAGCAGCGAGGCCGTCGCCCAATCGGGGAACAGGTTCACCAGATGGTCGATCTTCGCCGTCACCTCCCCGACGTAGCGGCGCCGGCGGTCCGAGTGCCCGAGGAGCGCGTCGAGCGTGTTCACGGCCCGGTAAGCTACGGCCCCCGGCAGGCCCAACGCGCCGTACGCGAGCCCGGGCGCCACCACGCTGTCGGTCGCGTTCTCGACCGACGATTCGATGAGCGCGGAGTTGAGGAGCGCGTCCGGGAGGTCTTCCGTCGGACGATTCACGACCCCCGCCACCGCGCGTCGTTTCTCTTCGAGCGGGAGGCCGAGGGGCCGCGCGCAGAAGGCGAGCAGTCCGGACAGCGTGAAGCAGCTCTTGAGCCAGCCCGTCACCGCGACGGAGTAGACCAGCGCGAGCAGGAGCGCGCGGAGGGGCAGGGGCCCCCCGGGGCCCGGGAGTACCGCGGCGACCGCCGCACGGGCGCCGGGGCCGGTGACGAGGACCAGCACCAGCGCGCCGAGCGCGGGGAGCCCGACCGCCACGATCCACAGCAGCGCCCCCGCCCTCCGCTCGAGCCGGGGGTCGCCGCGGGGGATGCGGCGGTCGAGGGCGAGCGAGAGCCGCCCTACGACCACGGGCGGGTACCACCGCTCGGCCCACGTCCCCTCGCGCGGGTCGCCCACCAGGGCGTCGACGATCGCGGCGACCGCGAACGGTCCCAGCACGAGGAGGAGGAGCGGCAGCACAGACGGCATGCGAGCTGAACCGCCCCGTCGTCACTCCGTGTCGACGCGGGCGTCCGCGAACCGTGCCATCCGCCGGTGCAGCTGGCCGGCCATCTCGAGGAGGGGAAGCGCCAGCGCGGCTCCGCTCCCTTCGCCCAGGCGCAGCCGGAGGTCGAGGATCGGTTCCAGACCGAGCTCGGTGAGGACGAGCGAGTGAGCGGGCTCGGCCGACCGGTGGCCCGCGAAGAGGTAGTCCCGGACGGCCGGCGTGGCGCGGCAGGCCACGAGAGCCGCCACCCCGGTCGCGAAGCCGTCGAGCAGGACCGGGCGCCGATGGGCGGCGGCGCCGAGGAGCGCGCCGGCGAGGGCGGCGAACTCCAGCCCTCCGACCGATTCCAGGCAACCGAGAGGGTCCGAGGGATCGGGCGCATTCTGCTCGAGGGCCGCGCGCACGATGGCGCGCTTCCGCTCGAGCCCCTCGGAGCCCACCCCCGTTCCGCGCCCGCACACCTCCTCGGGCGGCCGCCCGGTCAGCGCCGCGAGCAGCGCGGCGGCGACGGTTGTGTTTCCGATCCCGATCTCCCCGAGGATGAGCAGGTCGCAGTCCGGCCCGAGTTCGGAGGCGACGGTCGCGCCGGCCCGGACCGCGCGGCGACACTGGTCCGTCGTCATCGCTGGGCCCCCCACGATGTCCGACGTGCCATCCGAGACCCGGAGGTCCCGTACGCCGGGCCGGCGGGCCCCCTTCAACCCGACGTCGACGACCTCGAGGCGCGCCCCGAGCCGGCGGGCGAGTACGCCGATGGCGGTCTCGCCGCGAGCGGAGGCCTCCGCGACCTGGGCCGACACCCGTTGAGGAAAGAGGCTGACCGAGTGGGCCGCGACGCCGTGGTCGGCGACGAAGATCGCGATGCCCGGTCGGACGCGCACCGGAGGGGGCCCGCCGGTCACCATCGCCCAGCGCTCCACGAGGGTCTCGAGGGAGCCCAGGCTCCCGGCCGGCTTCACCAGCCGGTCGGACTCGTCTCGGGCGCGAACCGCGTGCCGCGCGTCCCCGGGCGGGACCGCCCGCGCCAGCGCGTTCCACCACTCCGGCGGCCGGGGCGGCCCGGCGGGCCGCGGACGCGCCCGACGGGAGCCGGCGGGCCCCGGGTGCTCCGGCGTCCCTTCCCACCGCTCGTACGAGATGACCGACGCGACGTCCATCCGCGCCCCCCATCCCTTCTCCTCGAGCCGGGGACGCGAGGGCCGCTCGTCCGGATACCCGACGCACAACCAGGCGACGGGGACCACCCCAGCGGGGAGACCGAGGAGCTGGCGCACGTCGTCGGGCCGGTAGAGTGACACCCACCCCACACCGACTCCCTCGGCCCGCGCGGCGAGCCAGAAGTTCTCGATGGCGAGGCAGGTGCTGTACAGGTCCGTCTCCCGGATCGTGTGACGCCCCAGGACTTCGCGCCCGGGCTGCCGGTCACAGGCGACGCAAAGGTTGACCGGCGCTTCCCGGATCCCCTCGAGCTTGAGGTCCATGAACTCGCGTGCCCGCGCGTCGAAGTGCGGGGCCTGCGTCAGGCGCTCCCGCTCCACGAGCGCCTGCATCGCGGCCTTCGTCTCCGCGCGCTCGACCACGACGAACCTCCACGGCTGCATCAGCCCTACCGACGGGGCCTGGTGGGCGGCGGCCAGCAACCGTTCGAGCAGGTCGCGCGGCACCGGATCCGGGCGGAATCGACGGATGTCGCGCCGCTCGCGGATGGCGCGCCACACCGCCGCGCGCTCCGCTTCGGAGAACCTCCAGCCCGCCGGATCGTCCCTCCGGACCGCGGCGCGGGAGTCGTCAAACCCCTCGGGGAGAACCGGGCGGTCGATCCGGCGGCTAGCCCGCCTCATCGCACCGCCCCGAACGACAGCAAGACGACGGCGGTGCCGAGGCCGAGGACCGCGAGCACCTCGACCGAGCATCCGAGCGTATCCCCGGTGACGCCCCCGAGCCAGCGCCGGAAGCCCGCCCCCACGACCACCAGGCCCCCGGCCATCACGCCTCCGAGCAGCAGTCCCGGCAACCCGAGCGCGAGGAAGGCGATGGCCAGCGTAACGCCGACCGCCGCGGCAGCGCGGAGCCGGGAGCCGTGCGAGAGCGCGCTCCCGCGACCTCCCGACGGCCGAACGTACGGCAGGGCGGTGAGGAGCAGCACGGGCCCGAGCCGCGAGACGGTTCCCACCACGAGCACCACGGCGAGGAAGGAGGGTCGCACCACGAGCGTCGCGAGCAGCGCGAACCAGAGGAACAGGTCGAGGAAGAGCGCCGTCGCACCGAACGTCCCGATCGTCGGCTCGTGCATGACGCGGAGGGCGTCCACCCGGGACCGGGTTCCGAGGGCATCGAACGTGTCGGCGACGCCATCGAAATGGAGGGCGCCGGTAACCCCGGCGTAGAAAACCAGCCCGACGACCCCGGCCAGCAACGGGCCCCCGACGCGGGAGGTGACCAGCGCGACCGCGCCGACCGCCCCGCCGATCCCGGCGCCCACGAGCGGAAAGTACGGGGCGGACCGCGCGACGTCCCCGCCGTCGAGGGCGACCGCGTTTCCGAGCGGGAGCCGCGTCAGGAAGGTGAGCGAGGCCGCCGCCCCTCTCAGCTCGTCGACCACGACGGTTCTCGGCCCGTCCGCAACGGCCGGCGCGCGGGTCGCCACCGGGGGGGACTCAGCCATGCCCACCCGCCGAGGGAGGGGACTCGGCCGGCTCCAGCCGAAGGGTCCGCCCGGCGACCAGCAGCAGCGCCTCGTCGGCCGCGGACGCCCAGCACGCGTTCACCTGACCCAACAGGTCGCGGTACGTTCGCCCGAGGGGAGTCACCGGTACGAGCCCCATCCCGACCTCGTCGGAGACGACGACGGTGAGGCCGGGCCGCGTCCGGACCCGAGCCGCCAGCTGGGCGGCCCGGGCCGGAATCCCCTCGCCGGGCCCGGCCTCCAGCAGGTTCGAGACCCAGAGGGTCAGGCAGTCGATGATCAGGGTGGCCTCGGGCGGGACTCCCTCGACCGCCCGCTCGACCTCGCGGGGCACTTCGATCACCTGCCAGTCCGACGGGCGGGTGGCTCGGTGCGCCCGTATCCGGTCGGCCATCTCGCCGTCGCGCGCCTCCCCCGTCGCGACGAACCAAACCGGGACCCCGCGTTGTCGGGCGAGCCGTACGGCCAGCGCCGACTTGCCGCTGCGCGCGCCCCCCAGCAGGAGCACCAGCGTCATCCGGCGACCCTCCGACCCGCGGCGACCGGCGCGGAAAGGCGCCAGCCCAGGATCGTTCCCAGCGCCCCGAGGTTGAGATGCTCCTCGAGCAGGTCCGCGACCCGGTCGATCGTGGCGTCCAACGGGTCCGGAGCTCCGGCCCCCGGCGCTCCCCCACCCGATTTCGCGGCCGGCACGGTTGGCCGTCCGGTGGCCCAGCGCAGGAATCCCCGGCACGCCCGCGGGTCGTTCAGCAGCCCATGCACCGCGGTCCCCCAGACCCTCCCGTCCGGCAGCACGGCCCCGTCCACCTCGGCCGGACCCCCGGGGCGCGCGGTCCGTCGGACCCGAAAGAGCGGGCGAACGGAGCCGCCCACGACCGTCCGTCCGCGGCGCATTTCAAAGCCTTCGGGCGTGGCCCCCGGCGGACACCACGGATTCCCGGGCTCGGGGACGACCCGCACCCGGCGGACGAGCTTCGGGGCCCGGAAGGTCGTGGTCAGCGGCAGCATCCGGAGCCCCCGCGCGGTCCCGGGCTCGCCTTCAAACCCCTGCGGGTCGACCAGCCGCTCGCCGAGCATCTGGTACCCCCCGCAGAACCCGGCGATGCGCAAGCCGCTCCGGCAGGCATCGAGCAACGCCTCCGACCAGCCGGAACGGTGGAGCCATTCGAGATCGTCCACGGTCCGGCGGGTTCCCGGCAGCACGAGCGCATCGAGACCCCGGAGCTGGTCGGGGCGCGTCACCCAGCCCACCCGGGCGACCGACACGGCTTCGAGCCGGGTGAAGTCCGTGAAGTTCGACACGTGGGGCACCCGGAGGATTCCGATCCGCGCCCGGGGCGCTCGGGTCGGGGGGTCGGCCGAAGAGTCCGGGGGGATTATGTCGCGCGCGAGCGACAGAATGTCTTCGGCCGGGAGCTTGCCCGCGTCCGACGGGAGATACGGCAGCGCGCCGAGCACCGGGACCCCGGTTCGGCGCTCGACGAACTCGGTCATCCCCCGGAGCAGCCGGGGATTGCCGGAGATCCGGTTGAGCACGATCCCTCGGATCCTGCGCCGCTCCGCCGGCGTCAGGAGGGCCAGGGTGCCGACAATCTGGGCCACCGCCCCCCCGCGCTCCAGGTCCGCCACGAGCAGTACGGGCGCGTCGAGCGCCCGCGCGACGTCGAGGTTCGAGAGGTCGGTCTTCCGGAGATTCACCTCCGCCGGGCTTCCGGCGCCCTCGGCGACGATGAAGACGTTCCGGGACCGCAGATCCTCGAGCGCCCGTCGAATCTCGGACCGGAGCTCGGGAACGATCCGCGGCATCGTGCGGGCCCACGAGGCCGACCGCCAGCGGGTCCGTCCCCGGACGATCACCTCGATGCCCGTAGGTCCCTCGGACTTGTACAGCACCGGGTTGCAGACCGTGAGCGGAGGGAAGTGCGCCGCGCGACACTGGACCCACTGGGCCGACGCCATCTCCCCGCCGTCGTCCGCGGCAACGGCATTGAGCGACATGTTCGCCGCCTTGAACGGCGCCACGGCCCACCCCCTCCGGGAGAGCAGGCGGCAGAGGCCGGTCGCAACGAAACTCTTTCCGGCGTCGCTGGTCGTCCCGACGACCAGGACCCCGGGCGGGCGGTGCCGCCGCCGACTACCACTCGATGCCGGCCCTCGCATCGAGGCCCCCGTGGTATGGATGTTTCATCCCGACCATCATCGTGACGAGGTCCGCACGGTCCAGGAGGACCTTCGGTGCGCCCCGTCCGGTGAGAACGAGCTCCGTGAGGGGCGCCTTCCCCTTCACGAGCTCGAGCACGTCCGGGATCGGGACCAAGCCCCGACCGGCCGCGGTGTTCACTTCATCGAGGACGACCAGGTCGAACCGGCCGCTCGCGGCGGCTCGCGCCCCGGACCGGAGCGCGCGGGCCGCCAGGTCGAGGTCCTCGGCCGCCGGTTCGTTCCGCTTGACCCAATGTCCGCTGCCGTACTGCTCGATGTGGACCCCGGGAAGCCGACGGAGCGTCCGGATCTCGCCGTAGTTGCCCTTCTTCATGAACTGGATGAGACAGCACCGCAGCCCGTGTCCCACGGCGCGGACGATCAGCCCGAACCCGGCGGTGCTCTTGCCTTTCCCACCGCCGGTGTACACCTGGACGAGCCCTACCGACAGCGGCTTCCGGCGCGACCGGGGTCGGACCTCAAAGCGCGGGTAGGTTGGCTCGTCCTCGTTGTACGGCGTCATGTCGCTCTCGCGAGGTCATTCTCCGGTGGGGACGCTCCTCGGCGGAGCGGGCCAGAGTGCCACCGCCCGGCCGACCTCATATGGCGGCCCCCCTCGCCTCCCGTGCCATGCGGGCCCGGCTCCATGTCGTGTGCGGCGGCGGGACGGGTTCCCTCCTCTTGAGGAATCTCCACGGGGCCGGCTTCCGGGTGTCGGCAGGTCCGCTGTCGGAAATCGATGACGACACGAGGACCGCGCGAACCCTCGGCATGGAGGTGGCCGTCCTGCCACTCGATGGAACCCGGGGGCCCGAGACCCTCGCGAAGGCGAGGGAACTCGCGGTCGCGTCCAGCGCGGTCATCCTGACTCCCTTCGCGGTCGGCAAGGGAAACCTCACCAGCCTGACCCTCGCACGGGATCTTCCGCCCCCGATTCCCCTCTACCTGGTCCTCGGAGGAGAGTTCGCCCGCCGGGACTACACGGGGGGCGAAGCGATGCGCCTGTACGAGGGGCTTCGAGACCGGGCCACCGCACGGCCGCGGTCGGCCTCCGAGGTGCTCGCGTTGCTCCTCGCCCGGTTTCCGCCGGACTGAGTCCGGCGCCGCTCCGGGCCTCGCAACGGGGGCCAGACCGCAGGAAAGGGGAGTACACCGCGCCACCTTTATGTACAACGCATCTTACAGATGTCCCACACATATGACAGCTACGGCCGACATTCCGGGAAGCCCGGCGAGCGTGGAACCGCCCCCGCGCCGCCGGCGGGCGTGGGTCCCGATCGCCATCGTATCCGTGCTGCTCGTCGCCGTGGTCGTCGTCGGGGCCCTCGACGTGACGGTGCTCGCCCCGCACTCGAGCACGCCATCGAGCTCCGGGTCGGTCACCGTGGTCGACGATGCCGGCCGCTCGGTGACGGTCTCCGGGGTCCCGACCCGAATCGTCGTGCTCGGGCCGAGCGTGATGGACATCCTGTTCCGGCTCGGACTGCGGTCCGATGTGGTCGGCGTCGACGGCGGGCCGGCCTCGGCGGGCGGGGTACTGGACGACTACACACCGGGTCAGGTCGCCAACTGGAGCCTCGGCAATCTCCCGGTCATCACCTGGAACCCGACTCTCGACGTCGAGGAGGTGCTCGCGCTCAACCCGGACCTCGTCGTCGCCGGTTCCGGCTTCTCGCTGTCGCAGCTGGAGACCCTCCAGGCGACCGACGGCATCCCCTGTCTGTATCTCAATCCCCCGACCCTGTCCGGTATCGAGTACGACGTCTCGATCCTCGGCGCGGTGACGCGGACGAACGCTTCGGCCCAGGCCCTGAACGAGCAGATGGAGGCGTCGATGGTCACGGACGAGGACATGGTCGCGAACATCAGCTACGTTCCGTCCGTGCTGTTGACCTACTATCCGGACGCCGAGGGGTACTGGAGCTTCGGACCCGGGAGCTTCGGCAACGACCTGGTGCTCGATGCGGGGGCCACCAGCATCACCGCGAACGACACCGCCGCCACCGACGCGGAGGTGAGCGGGAGCTACGTACTGGCCGCGAACCCGACCGCCATCATCGTCGGAGTGGGCTTCGGGCTGACGGTCCAGAACTACAGCCAGTCCCCCGATTGGTCGTCGTTCGGCGCCGTGCAGGCCGGCCATGTCTTCGCCCTGAACGCGGTGTATCTGTCGGAGCCGGACCCGACGATGGTGTTCGAGCTCCAAACCTTCATCACCATCTTACACCCCGAACTTTCCGGTGGTTCGCCGCTCTGAGTCGCCGGTGCTCTCGCAGGGGCCCCCGGGGGGGCCGGACGCGCGGGCGCCGGGCCGGCGGAAGCCCGTGCGGAACCTTCTGATCCTGTCCGTCGCGCTGGTCGCCGTCACGCTGTTCTCCCTCACGGTCGGACCGGTGGCGCTCCCGCCGGCCAACGTGGCGTTCCTGCTCGGACACCGATTCGGGCTGGTCGGCGCCCTCCACTGCCCCGCCGCCCTCTTTGTGGACGGGAGGGCCGTGTCCTGCTCGATCCAGTCGGAGATCCTGTTCAACGCGCTCCTCCCCGTCGTGCTGCTGTCGTTCCTCGTCGGCGCGTCGCTCGCGCTGTCGGGCGCGACGATGCAGGGGCTGTTCCGGAACCCGCTCGCGGACCCGTACCTCCTGGGAATCTCCTCAGGCGCGGCCCTGGGCGCCGCGCTCGTCTTCGTGAACGCCTCGTTCCTCGGAATCTCGCTGCCGGCGTCCGAGCAGGACGTCCTCGTCCCGCTCCTGGCGTTCCTCGGCGCGATGGCGACGGGACTGGTCGTGCTCGTGGCGTCCCGGTCCCGGTGGGCGACGGCGGAAACGCTGATCCTGACCGGGGTCGCGCTCGCGGCGATCCTGGGAGACCTCATGGTCCTCGTCGTGTCGTTGCGGCCCCTCGCCGTGACGGTGCCGCTGACGTTCTGGCTCCTCGGGGGATTCGGGGCGGCCACGTGGGGCCAGGCGGAGGTCCTGGCGATCGTCCTCGTCGTGACCGGCGGCGCACTGGTCCTCCACGGACGCGTGCTCAACGTCCTCCAGATGGGAGAGGAGACCGCGGCCGGCCTCGGGGTGTCGGTGCTGGCCATGCGTCGCCGACTGATCCTGCTGTCGGTGATCCTGACCGCCACCGCGGTCGCATTCTCCGGAGTCATCGGCTTCATCGGCCTCGTTTCCCCGCACATCGTTCGGCGGATTCAGGGGCCCAACTACCAGACTCTCCTGCCGGCCTCGGCGCTGGTCGGGGCCCTGCTCCTGGTCCTCGCGAACGACGTGGCGACGACGGTGCTCGGCGGGGGCGCGCTGCTTCCCGTGGGCGTCGTCACGGGGGTCATGGGGGGGCCGTTCATCCTGTACCTGCTCTACCGACGTCGGAGGACCCGGACGGCCCCATGAACCCCTCCGCGCCGCTCGAGGCGCGCTCGATCGCGGTCGACCTCGGGGGCCGCCGCGTGCTGACCGGTGTCGACCTCGAGCTCCGGGAGGGGGAGCTGCTCGCGGTGATCGGGCCGAACGGGTCGGGAAAGACCACCCTGCTGCGCACCCTCCTCGGGCTCCAAACGCCGAGCGAAGGGCAGGCTCGGATCCAGGGCCGACCGGCGGAGGAGCTCCCGCCGACCGCCCGGGCGCGCCGCGCGGCGTGGATGCCGCAGGAAGAACGGCCGTCCGAGAACCTCACCGTGGAAGACTACGTTGGCCTGGCCCGGTTTCCGCACATCGGCGCCTTCGGACTGGAGGACGCGTCCGACCGTCGCGCCGTGGAGACCGCCTTGGCCGCCTGCGACCTCGGGGCGTTTCGCGAGCGCGGGGTGCTGGACCTATCGGGCGGAGAGCGCCAGCGGGTGCTGTTCGCCCGGGCCCTCGCCCAGGAGTCCCCGGTGCTCGTCCTCGACGAGCCGACGAGCCACCTCGACATGGCCCGTCAGTTCGAGGTGATGGCCTATCTGGACTGGTTCCGGCGCACCGCACCGGGACGGGCGGTGCTGGTCTCGATGCACGACCTCAACCTGGCGTGCCGCTACGCGGACCGGCTCCTGTGGCTCGCCCGGGGCCAGGTCGCGGCGGTCGGTACCCCCCGCGCGAGCGTGACCGCGGAGCGCATCTTCCAGGTGTTCGGCGTCGAGACGGTGGTGCAGGTGCGGGAGGGCCAGATCGTCGTCTTCCCGCCTCGTCCCCCGACCGAGCCGCCCCGGTTCGGCGCCGCCGGTCGCCGGGTTCACGTGATCTGCGGGGGAGGCAGCGCCGAAGCGCTGCTGCCCGCGCTCGTCGAAGACGGCCACTCGGTGAGTGCCGGTGCCCTGCATCTCCTCGACAGCGACGAGGTACTGGCCCGCGAACTCCACGTGAGCTGCTCGGCCGACGCGCCGTTCTCCCAGCTCTCGGACCCGGTCCGCGCGGAGAACCGCCGGCTGATGACGAGCGCGGACGCGATCGTCGTGGCGCCGCTCGCCATCGGGCCGGCGAACCTGCCGAACCTCGAGGATCTG
>JASHRQ010000002.1 GCA_030037265.1 Thermoplasmata archaeon
TTCAAGGGCGCGTTCATGTTCCGTCCCGGGATCATCCAGCCCCGGCATCGGGTCCGGTCCGGGAACCTCTCGGTCCGGCTGGGGTACGTGGTGATGTTCCCGTTCGTCCTGCTGCTCCGGGCGGTCGCTCCCGGTTCGGTCACGACCACCGAGAACATGGGGAAGGCGATGATCCACGTGGCCCTGCGGGGCTGGCCGGATCCGATCCTGGGGAATCGGGAGATCAACGCCGCGGCCCGCTCCGTCTGACGGTCCCGGTCCCTGGCCGGCGTCTCCGACGGGCGGGCCCCCGCCCGGCCGTCGGTCGGGGTCGGCGCCCGTGACCCTGCACCGGAGCCGTGGGCCCCCCGAGCGTTCCCGGCCGCGTCCGGATCGTCCCCCTCCCGCGCCGTTTCTGGCGAGGCCACCCGTTGGCCGGGGCGCCGGCTCTCGTGCATACGTTTTTGAACCGATGGAGCGTGGGGCGGTCATGCCCCTCTACATGGATGTGCACCGGCACATGAAGGGGGTCACGGCGGCGGCCGTGGCCGACGCGCACGCCAAGGACCTCAAGGTGCAGGGGAAGTACGGCGTCGACTATCGGAGCTATTGGGTCGACGAAAAGGGCGAGACCATCTACTGCCTGGTCGAGGCCCCCTCGCCCGAGGCGGCGGCCCGGGTCCACAAGGAGGCCCACGGTCTCCTCGCGGACGAGACTCACGAAGTCAAACAGGGCTAGTCGGTGCCCTCCGGGCACTCCGCGCCCTGGTGCAGCTCCGCGGAGTGTGGGGCCCGAGCGAGTTCAGTACGAGCGCCGGAAGGCGCCGGTTATCGCGCACCATCGTGCCCGGGTCCGAGGGCTCCGTCCGGGCTCCGGTCGGGACCGGGCGGGGGCCGAACGGAGCTCGACGGCACGGATGCCGGGGCCAGGATTCGAACCTGGGAACTCCTACGAGAGCAGATCTTGAGTCTGCCGCCTTTGGCCACTCGGCCACCCCGGCGCGGCCGGTACGGGGGAGCCCACGCTTATGGGCCTTCCGATGGCTCCTCGTCGTCCTCGGCCGTCTCCTCCTGCTCGTCGACCGGGATCGCCGGAGTGGCCCTCCCGCTCGCGGCGGCGGCGGAGCCCGGGAGCGAGGGCGAGGACCCGCCCGGGCGCAACCGGGTGCGGCGTCGCCGGCCACAGACGAGACAGGTCCGGGTCCGGCGGCCCGCCCGCAGGCGAGTGCGCACGGTCCGCCCCTCCACCCAGTAGACGGAGCAACCGCGGCAGTAGACCTCCCGCAGCTCCGGCAGCAGACGGACGTTGTAGCGCATCCCGACGCGCCGGGCGAGCCGCACGTACCGGTCGGAGAGCGCGCTGCCGGGCCGGCTCGCCTCGCGCTCGGCCAGCGCGAACAGGTCCCCGACCCGCTCGCGCGCGGCCCAGATCATCGCAGAGGTCCGGCGCCCCCGACGGCTCCGCCGACGGCCGGCGCCCGGGCCCCGCATACCGGGCAGAACACCGAGCGGGCCGATATCAGGTTGTTGCAGTTGGGACAGTGCCGGGTGCCCGGCGGAGGCGGGGGCCCGCCGACGGAGGGTGGGGGCGGCGGCGGCAGTGGGGTTCCCGGCGGGGGCCCCACGGCCACCGGGGCGGCGGGCGTCACGGGAGGGATCGTCGCGCCGCAGGTACGGCAGAACAGGAGACCCTCCGCCGCCGGGGTCCCGCAGCGAGGACAGTTCGTCACGCGCCGGCAAAGTATATGGCCGATTTAACCGTCCTTCGTCGCAGTGCGACCTCGCTGCGTGGCGATCGTGACGCGCGACCCGGCGGTCTACGCCGACCTCGCGGCCGCGTTGCGGGAGCGGCGCCTCCCGTCGGTGAGCCTGCTGCCCGGGCAACGGATCCCGGAGCGGGTCGCGGTCGTCCTCACCGGGCCGGGCGAAGCGGCGGGGATCCCGTTCGGCCGGGTGATCGCGGTGGAGGGACGCGCGGACCGCGCGTCGCTCTGGGCCGAGGTGCAGCTGGCGATCGCCGGCGGCATCGTGCACGACCTCGTCGTGGGGATCGATCCGGGTCCCCGGCCGGGCTACGCGGTGTTGTCCGACGCCGGGCTCCTGGTCCGTGGGACCCTCGAGTCGCCGGAGAACGCCGGCACGCTCGGCGCCCAGCTCCAGCGACGGTTCCCGCACGCCCGGATCCGCTTCCGCGTCGGGAGCGGCGGACGGCTCGACCGCAGCCGGATCCTGCAGTCCCTCGCTCCGCTGCACCGGCCGATCGAGCTGGTCGACGAGCGGGGCACGACCCCCCGCGGCCATCCGCGTCCCCGGGACCCGGAGTCCGCGGAGCGGATCGCGCGGACGCGGGGCGCGGAGCTGCACGGGCTCCCGTCGGTGCCCATCACCCCCGGCGACGTGGCGAACCTCCAGCGGTTGAGCCGGGAGGCGAGCGAGGGCCACTTCACGATCCCGCGCCGGCTCGCCGTCGAGGTCCTGGAGGGACGGATCTCGCTCGCCGATGCGCTCCGCGACGGCGAGCGCGCGTTCGCCCGGTCCGGGGGTTCGCGGACCCCGCGCGGACCGACCGCGCGCGAACGCTATTAAGTCCGGGCCCGCGTCGCCCGCCGCCGTGACGCTCCCGGCCGAGGTCGAAGAGAGACTCCGACGGCTCGCGCTCTCGAACGCCGTCGACCACGGCGGCGAGGCGCGTCCCGGGCCCCTGGTCGCGCGGCTCCTCGCGTCGGACCCGGCCCTCCGCGCGGCGGCCCGGGAGCTACAGCCGCTCGCGGACCGGGTCGCCGCCGAGGTGAACGCG
>JASHRQ010000101.1 GCA_030037265.1 Thermoplasmata archaeon
CGAGCCGGCGGCGCAGGGCCCGGTAGTCCGCGACGAGGTCCGGGCGGAGGCGCGGGAGCGCCCGCCGGTCGAGCTCGGCGGCCTTCGCGCGCGCCCCGTCGGCCGCGCCGCGGGCGAGGTCGACCTCGCCCAGCCGCAGGATCACCTCGACCTCGTCGCCCGGGAGCCGCTCCTCCCGGAACAGCCGCCCCGCCTCCTCGAGCGCGCGGACCGCGAGGTCGAGCTCGTCCGCGAGCAGGTGGAGCTTCCCCTCGTTGAGGAACGTCTGCCCCAGGCCGAACCGGTCGCCGATCCCCTCCAGCAGCTCGCGGGCCCGCCGGTTGTGCTTCTCCGCCTCGGGGAGCCGGCGCCGGACCCGCTCCAGGTCGGCGATGTTGAAGTGCGCCCAGCCGAGGCGCCGCAGGTCGTGCGCCTGCTCGGCCAGCTCGACGGCCACGTTGAGCTCCACGAGCCCCTCGTCGACGCGCTCGTGCTGGCTCAGCACGACGCCGTGGCAGAGGTAGGCGTACGCCGCCTCGGCGTTGTCGCCCAGGCGGCGGAGCTCCTCGGCCGCCTCGCGGTACTCCGTGAGCGCCTCCGCCTCGAGCCCCGGGATCATCGACAGGACGTTCGCCACCCGGACCCGCTGGACGGCGATCTCGTGCGCGTTCCCGGACTCCTCGGCGGCGTGCCGCGCCTCGCGCTGGCACCGGAGCGCCTCGTCGTACTCCCCGCGGTAGAACAGGATCTCGCCGCGGAGCCGAAGGGCGTAGATCCGGAGCAGCGGGTCGGTCGCCTGGGCGACGCTCGCGGTCACGTCGCGGACCGACCGCTCCGCCTCGTCCCACCGCCCCTGGTCCGCGAGGATGCGGCCCAGGAGGAGCCCGAACAGCGCGCTCTGGTCCGGGGTGGCGGCGGACAGCAGCCCGGCGCGGCCGAGCGTCTCGCGGAGCAGCTGCTCCGCGCCGCGGAGCTCGCCGATCCGGTCCCGGTCGAGCGCGATCTGCAGGATGAGGTCGAACTCCCCCACGGGGTCGTCCGGGAAGGCGCGCTGGTGCGCCTCGAGCGCCTGCTCGAAGTGCCGCATCGCGACGCTCGACGTGTGCGCCCGCCGGGCGAACTCCGCCGCGCGCCGGTTGTACTCGACGGCCTTCGCGTCGACGCGGCCCAGGTAGTAGTGCCGCGCGAGCGCGAAGACGGTCGCGATGTCGCCGGCGCCGAGCGCCTCCATCGCCTCGCCGACGCGCCGGTGGAGGATCCGGAGGCGGGGCCCGGTGAGGCGCGAGTACAGCTCGAACCGGACGTCCTCGCGGAGGAACTCGAACGTCTCGCCCGGCCGCTCCCGGAGGACGCCGAGCTCGACGAGCCGCTCGACCGACTCGGCGAGCGGCTCCTCCTCCTGGCCGGTCGCGCGCTG
Source organism: Thermoplasmata archaeon (assembly GCA_030037265.1). Lineage (GTDB taxonomy): Archaea > Thermoplasmatota > Thermoplasmata > Lutacidiplasmatales > UBA184 > JAKIWV01. Next base: position 1,397 of record JASHRQ010000101.1, read on the forward strand.
CAGGAGCGAGAACGAGAAGTCGCGGCCGACGACGGCGGCGACGGTGAGCAGCCGGAGCTCCGGCTCGGTGACCTCCGAGAGGACCGCGCGGGGCTCGAGCGAGAGCCGGCGGTCGTCGGCGGCCCGCGCGGCGAGCGGGAAGGACGGCTCGCGGCCCCGGACGACCTGCTCGAGCAGCACCGGCACCCCGCCCGTCGCCTCGAACCACTGCCCCACCTCGGTCGGATGGACCTCGCGCTTCGGGTCGAGCCACCGGACGAACTCGGGCACCTCGCGCTCGGAGAGCGGCCGGAGCAGGATCCGCTCGGCCCGGTCCGTCCGGATCCACGCCTCGACCCGGCCGCGCAGGTCCGCCGGCAGGCGGTCGAGCGGCGCGGCCGTCGCGAACACCCAGACCGGGGCGTCGGCGAGCCGGGAGGCGAGGTAGTCGAGGAACTCGAGCGTCGCCGGGTCGGCGAACTGGAGGTCGTCGATCGCGAGCACGACCGCGCCGCTCTCGGCCGCGCGCAGGAGCGGCGCGGCGAACCCCTCGTACAGCCGCTCGCGGCTCGACTGGTCCGCGCCGGGACCCTCGGGCGAGGCGAGGAGGTGGGCGACGAGCGGGGGGAGCGCCCCGGGCTCGGCCGGGCCGCTGCTCGGGAGGAGCCCCAGCGAGCGGCCGGCGTCCGCGGCGCCGGCGGCGAGCGGCGGCTCGCCGCCGGACCCGGCCGCCTCCGGGCCGTCCGTCTCGCGGCCGGCGTCGCGGAGGATCGCCTCCTGGAGGGCGAGGAACGGCGGCGGATTCTCGAGCGCGGGCGCGCGGGCGCGGAACACCCGGTACCCGGCCCGCTCGCTGTCGTGGACGACCGCGTCGAAGAACGAGGACTTCCCGACGCCGTTCGTCCCCTCGAGGATCGTGACGCCGCCCCGGCCGGAGCGCGCGTGCTCCCGGCGCCGCAGGAGGGCGTCCCACACCTCGATCCGGCCGATGGGCGGGGCGGGGGCGGCCGTGGGCGGCATCGGCGGGGTATCTTTCGAGGCGGGGGTATATGAGACCGCGTCGGCCGGCCGGCGGGGCCCGGACGCGCCGCCCGGGCCTACCGGGGGCGCCGGTCGTGGAGCGCCCGCCAGGCGGTGGCCAGGTCCGGCCGCAGCTCCAGGATCCGGCGCCGCTCGAGCGCGCGCACTTCCCGCTCCACCGCCGGCCAGTCGCCCCGGTCGGCGTCCAGCTCGGCCAGGTGGAACCGCACCTCCACGACGTCGGCCTCCATCCGCTGCTCCTCGAACACCGCGAGCGCCCGGCGGAGCGCCGCCTCCGCGCCGGCGGGGTCCCCGCGCCGGCGCCGGATCTTCCCCTCGTACAGGTACGTCTGGGCAAGGCCGAACCGGTCGCCCACCTGCTCCAGGTGCGCCCGGGCCTCCCGGTTGTACCGGTCCGCCGCGTCCACGTCGCCCAGGTCGTTCGCCGTGTCGGCGAGGTCGAACAGCGCCCACCCGACGCGCCGGGGGTCGCCCGCGTCGCGCGCCAGCCGGAGCGACTCCTCGAACTCCCGCTGCGCCGTCACGAGGTCGTCCTGCATGCCGAGCGCGACGCCGACGTACAGCCGGGCCTCTGCCGCCTCGGCCTTCTCCCCCATCGCCTCCAGCGCCCGGCCGGCGGCGCGGAGCCGCTCGATCGACTCCGCGAGCCCGCCCGGGCGCATCGAGAGCGACCGCGCGTAGCGCACCTCCTCGAGCAGCCGCTCGCGCTCGTTCCCGACGGCCGTCGCCGTCGCGAGCCCCTGCGCGTGGTGCGCGAGCGCGGCCGCGTAGTCCCCGCGGAAGTAGGCGAACTCGCCGGCGAGGCGGACCGCGACCAGGCGGAGCTCCGGCTCCCAGTCGGGGCCGTGCGAGCGGATCAGCTCCTCGACGAGCCGGTCGGCCTCGGCCCACCGGCCCTGGTCGGAGCGGACGAGGGCCAGGAACAGCGTGAGCAGGTCGCGCTGGCGGCCCGTCGCGACGGCGAGCCGGTCCGGCCGGTCGAGCACCTGCCGGAGCGTCCGCTCGGCCCGGTCGAGCTCCCCCACGCGCCGCAGCTGGCGCACCATGTCGAGGAGCAGCCCCACCTCCTCGACCGGCTGGTTCGGGCGCGCGCGGCGGTGCGCCTCGAGCGCCCGCTCGAGGTGCACGAGCGCGATCCCCGGGAAGAACGTCCGGTCCGCGAACTCCGCCGCGCGCCGGTTGTACTCGTACGCCTTCGCGTCCACGCGGCCCAGCGCGAAGTGCCGGGCGAGCGCGTAGACCGACTCGATGTCGGTCGGATGCGCCGCCTCGATTGCCTCCCCCACCCGGCGGTGGAGGATCCGCCGCCGCGTCTCGGTGAGGCCGTTGTACAGCTCCTCCTGGAGCTCCGGCCGGACGAACTCGAACACCTCGTTGCCGGTCTCGCGGAGGAGCCCCTCGTGGACGAGCCGCTCGACCGCCTCGGCGAGCGCCTCCTCGTGCTCGTCGGTCGTCCGGGCGAGCGCGCCGAACCCGATCCGGGTGCCGAGGACCGCGGCGATCGTGAGGATCCGGCGCTCGCTCTCCGACAGCGCCCGGACCCGCTGGCGGAAGAACTCCTCCCGGTCCTCGACCCCTTCGAGCGACCCCACCGGCGCGCCCGCGGGCGCGCCCAGCAGCTGCTCGAGGAACAGCGGATTGCCGCCGGTCTGCGCGTACCACCGGTTCGCCTGCGCCGTCGGGACGTCCCGCTCCGGCGCCCGCCACCGGACGAAGTCGACCACCTCGCGCTCGTTGAGCCCGCGGACGGGGAGCCGCATCGCGGCGCCCGAGGCGACCAGCCGCTCGAGCGCGGCCCGCACCGACGGGGCGATCCGGTCGAACGGCCGCGAGGTGGCGACGACCCAGAGCCGCCGGTGCGCGAGCGTCGGGGCGAGGTACTCGAGGAATCCCAGCGACCCCTCGTCCGCCCACTGCACGTCCTCGAGCGTCATCAGGACCGGCGCCTGCCGCGCGAGCGAGAGGATCGGCTCGGCCAGCCCCTCCAGGAGCCGGTTCCGCTCCGACCGCGTCCGGTTCTCGAGCGCGATGGAGCGGAACAGCATCGACCCCTCCGACGCCTCGGCCCCCTCCTCCGCCGGGTCCGGCCCGCCGCCCATGACGAACGGGAGCCCGGAGGTCGGCTCGGCCTCCCCGTAGTACGGCACGCTCAGCGGGGCCACGGCCCCGCCCGGCGGCATCGCGACGGCCCGGTCCGCGTCCCGGACCACGGACCGGATGAGCTGGAACGGCGCCGCCGCCTCGGCGGCCGCCCGGCCCGAGATCACCTGGAAGTCGTGGAGGAGGCTCTCCTGGCTCACCGCCTCGAGGATCGTCGTCTTCCCGACGCCGGTCTCCCCCTCGAGGAAGGTGATCCCGCCGCGGCCGGCGAGCGCCTCCTGCCGCTGGCGGGCGAGCGTCTCGTACACCTCCAGCCGCCCGATCAACGGCCGATCCGACCGCGTCGGATCCATCGGAGCGGAATGGGGGGCCCGGGTTATTTCAGCCGTTGGGTGCCGGCGACGGCACGAACGGCAGCGCGACGGCCTCCGCCTCCGCCCGCCGGTCCCGGATCTCGAGCGCGAACGCGGTCCCGGGCGCCGCCAGGGGGGTCGGGACGTACGCGAGCGCGATGCCGGCGCGGAGCGACGGGGAGAACCCGCCGCTGGTGACCGTCCCGACGACCCGGTCCCCGTACCGGACCGGGGTCCCGTGCCGCGGGATCGCCGCCGGATCGTGGAGGCGGAGGCCGACGCACCGCACCGCCGGCCCCTCGTCGCGCTCCTTCTCGAGCGCCGGCCTTCCGACGAACGGGTGGTCGAACTCGACGAACCGCTCCTGCCCCGCCTCGAGCGGCGTCCGGTCCTCGTGGAAGTCCTGCCCGGACAACAGGAACCCCTTCTCCAGCCGGAGCGTGTCGCGCGCGCCGAGCCCGCACGGACGCGCTCCGCCCGCGACCAGCCGCTCGGCGAGCGCCGGGGCGTCCGCCCCGCGCACGAACAGCTCGTAGCCGAGCTCCCCCGTGTAGCCGGTCCGCGAGACGAACGCGCGGGGCCCGAGCGCCCCCGGGAAGTCGTCGCCGAGGCCGCCGGCGGGATCGCCCGCCGGGCGGGCCGGGGCCGCCGCGAGGCCGAAGAACCGCCCGTGGAACGGCCGGAGCCCGCCCAGCGACCAGCCGAACCGCTCCATAAGGAGCGCGCCCGAGCGCGGTCCCTGGACCGCGAGGATCGCCACGGCCCCGTTGTGCCGCGTCACGTCGGTGTCCGGCTTCCGATGCTCCCGGAGGAGGTCGTACACCTTCGCCGTCCGGCCGGCGTTCGGCACCGTGAGGAAGACCGGCGGCGCGGGCTCCGCGCCGGCGTCGATCCGGTCGACGATGAGGTCGTCGACGATCGCCCCCGCGGCGTTCAGGAGGAAGGTGTACCGGCACCGCCCGGGGGCGAGCCGGTCGACCCGGGCGGTCGTCCGGCGGGAGAGGAGCGCCGCCGCCGTCGCGCCCCGCACGGTGAGGATCCCCATGTGGGAGACGTCGAACAGCCCCACCCCGGAGCGGACCGCGAGGTGCTCCTCGACGATCGACCCGTAGTGGAGCGGCATCTCCCAGCCGGCGAACGGGACCATCTGCGCGCCGTGCGCCCGGTGGAACGCGTAGAGCGGCGTCCGCTGGAGCTCTACGGGCGCCGGGGACGGCGGCGCCGGCGCGGCCGCGCTCACGTCAGCACCTCCCGGAGGCGGCCGAGCGCGATCGCGCGGCGCACCTCGATCGCCACCCGCCGGCCGGAGCTCATCGGGGTCCGCCAGAGGGCGTTCCCGTAGGGGTGGCCCAACGACAAGTGGATGTTCGTCCCGCCGCCGATCCGGGCCGCGACGTCGAACACGAACGGGTGGCCGTCCCGGTCGATGCACGTCTGGAGGGTGAACGGTCCCAGGATCCCCGGCGGGTAGCGCGCCCGCGCGGCGTCGACGAACCGCTCCCCGAACGCGAACACCTCCTCGAGGAGCGACTCGCGGACGGTGAGCGTGCCGTGGCCGACGACGGTGTACTGCGGGATCGCCTGGGGCCCCTCGATCGCGAGCTGCTGCGCGGCCGGAAGGCGGACGAGCCCGTCCAGCGAGCTCTCCCGCCGCTCGTCGACGCCGAGCAGCTCGAGCCCCTCCTCGCGCGGGACGAGCGGCGAGAAGAAGAAGTTGAAGTTGAACACCGGGCCGATCACGTACCGCTCGATCCGCGCCCCGGCGAGGTCCTCCGCGGCGATCGTGCCGGCGGCGCGCAGCGCCTCGCTCTTCCGGAGGAACTCATCGAAGCTCGCGGCGGTGAAGAACCCCCGCTCGAGCCGGCGCGTCGCGTGGGGGAGCTTCACGATCGCGAGCGACTCGATCTCCTGGGGGGTCGCGATCCGCTCCGGCGCGGGGATCCGCGCGGCCGCGAGGAGGGTGTAGTAGTTCTCCCGCTCGCTCCGCTCCTCGATGCGCAAGAGGGTCCGCGACCCCACGAGCGGCACGCGGAACTCCCGCTCGAGCACCTCGAGCGGGACGTAGGAACTCAGCGCGCGGTTCGGCACGACGAGCGCGCCGCGCTGCCGGAGCCGCTCCTGGGCCTCGGGGGCGGCGGCGTCGCGGAACCGGGCGAACGTCCAGACCTCGTCGACGCAGCCGCGCTCGACGGTGCCGTCGGCCGCCCGCCGCGCCCGGTAGTACTGGGCGTACGTCCGCTCGCGCCCCTGCTGGGCGAGGACCAGGGTCCGGAACCCCTCGGCGACGGCGCCGTCGGCGATGTCGAGGGCGGAGTGCGAGCCGACGGCCGCGATCACCGGCGGCGTCGGGTAGCCGGCGAGCAGCGCCTCGACCTCGCCGCGGGGGATCGCCATCGCCGCCCCCGAGGCTAGAGGAGCTTAAGCGCTCGGGCCACCCGCTCCGGGGTCAGCGGCAGCTCGTGGACGCGCGTCCCCGTCGCGTCGGCGATGGCGTTCGCGACCGCCGCCGCCACCGGGATGATCGGCGGCTCGCCCATCCCCTTCGCCCCCCACGGCCCGGCCCCCGCGAACCCCTCGATGATCTCGACCTGGAGCGGCGGGACGTCGCGCAGGCGCGGGAGCCGGTAGTCGAGCAGGTCGGGGTTCCCGAGCCGCCCGGTCGGCTCCCAGCGCATCTCCTCCGAGAGCGCCGTGCCGAGCCCCATCACGACGCCCCCCTCGACCTGGCCGCGCACGAGCGCGAGGTCGACGGCCGTGCCGACGTCGTGGAACGCCGCGTACCGCACGACCCGGACGTGGCCGGTCTCCCGGTCGACGGCGACCTCCGCCAGGTGGGCCCCGCCGGTGAAGTCCCGGTACGGGAACACCTGGCCGTCCGTCACGAACGACGTGTCGAGCCGGTGCGCCGGGGCGTAGAACTTCCCCTCGGCGACCAGCCCGCCCACGGTGCGCTCCTCCGGGGTGAGCAGCGTCGCGAGCCGCACCCGCCGGCCGCCGCTCACGACCGTCACGTGCCCGTCGCGGAGCTCGAGCGTCGGGCTCGTCGCGGCGCCGAGCCGGGAGGCGAGGGTCGCGAGCAGCGCGCGCGACGCCCGCTCGACCGCCTGGCCGAGCGCGGCCAGCGTCCGGCTCCCGTACACGCCCGAGTCGAACGGCGCCTTCGCGGTGTCCCCGTAGGCGACGCGGATCGCCGACGCGGGGAGCCCGAGCACCTTCTCGGCGACGGTCGGGAGCCCGCGCACGACGCTCCCGTTGCCGATCTCGCGCTCCCCCTCGTAGATCACGAGCCCGTCGGGGCGGAGCTCGAGCCGCGCCTCCCCGCCCTCCCCGGCGTTCGTCGACCAGAACCCGCAGCCGACGCCGATCCCGTGGTCCGGCGGGAGCCCCCGGCGCCAGTCGCGGAGCGTGCGCTCCGCCGCGGCGAGGCAGGCGTCCAGGCCGAACGGGCCGACCGGCTGGTCGTAGGCGGTCCGGTCCTTCTCCTTCCAGACGTTCCGCCGCCGGAACTCGAGCGGCTCCACGCCGAGCCGCCGCGCGAGGCCGTCCACGTGCGACTCGAGCGCGAACACCGACTGCGGGGCGAACGGGGCGCGGTGGGGCCCGAACGGCGGCTTGTGGGTCCGGACCGCGTACCCCTCGATCTCGAAGGTGTCGGTGCGGTACGGCCCGAGCAGGAACCCCATCGAGTACCCGACGGCGAAGTCCCGCCCCGGGAGCGACGCGCCGCTGTCGAGGAGGAGCCGGACGCGCCGGCCGGTGACCGTGCCTCCCTTCACCGCGGTGTCGAGCCGGATGATCGACGGGAGGGTCGTGCGGCCGAGCTGGAACTCCTCCGCGTAGGTGAGCGCGAGCTTCACCGGCCGGTGCGCGGCCGCCGCCAGGACGAGCGCGTACGGCTCGATCAGCGCGCCCCCCTTCCCGCCGAACCCACCGCCGACCCAGGTCCCCTCGACGACGAGCCGGTCGGCCGGGATCCCGAGCGACTCCGCGAGGTCGCTCCGGAGGCCGAACGGGGTCTGCGTCGACGACCGGAGCCGCCAGGTGTCGCCCGACACCTCCGCGAGGCAGGCGTGCGGCTCGAGCGCGACCTGGTGGACCCCCGGCGTGCGGTACGTCTCGGAGTGCACGAGGTCGGCCGCGCCGAACGCGCCGTCGACGTCGCCGCGGCGGGCGTGCACGTGGCCGACCACCTGCGGGTGGGGGAGCGCGACCCGGGTCGGCCACTCCGGGAACACCTCCTCGATGCCCGAGACGACCGGCAGCGGCTCGACCTCGAGCTCGACCGCGCGCGCGGCGGCGCGCGCGGCGCCGAGCGTCTCCGCGGCGACCGCCGCGACCGGCTGGCCGTGGTAGAGGATCTCGGGGGACGGGAACACCGGCGCGGCCCCGTCGCCCGTGCCGCCGGGGAGGAGCGACACCGCCTCGGCCGCGCCGACGGCGGCCACGACGCCGGGCTGCCGGCGGGCCGGCTCCAGGTCGAGGCGGACGACCCGTCCGTGGGCCACGGGCGACGGGACGAGGGCGGCCCACAGCATCCCGGGCGCCTCGAGGTCGGGGGCGTAGACGACGGCCCCCTCGGCCTTCGGCGCGGCGTCGGTGCGGAACCTCACCGGACCGCCTCCCGCGCGGCCGCCACGGCCCGCTGGATCGCCGCGTAGCCGGTGCATCGGCAGAGGTTCCCCTCGAGGCCGTCGAGCAGCGCCTCCGTCGACGGCGGCGGGGAGCGGCCGGCGAGCAGGCCGGAGAGCGCGACGACGAACCCGGGGGTGCAGTAGCCGCACTGGACCGCGCCGTTCTCCTCGAACGCCTTCACGACCGCGCGGCCGACCGTCTCGCGGGTCACCCCCTCGACCGTCGTGACCGCGTCGCCGTCGACCTCGCGCGCGAGCGTGAGGCAGGAGAGGGACGGGTCGCCGTTCACGAGCACCGTGCAGGCGCCGCAATCTCCGGTCCGGCACCCCTCCTTCGTCCCCTTGAGCCCGGCGCGCCAGCGGATCGTGTCGAGGAGCCGCTCCGCGTCCGGCACCTCCTCGAAGGTCCGGGGGGTGCCGTTGAGGACGAGCTTCAGCGGACGGTCGGTCATGGGGACGAGGAGGGCCCCCCCGCGACGGGCGGCACGCGCGCGAGGGTCCGCTGGATCGCCCGGCGGACGAGGACGCTCACGAGCCGGCGGCGGTACGACTCGGTCGCGCGGCGGTCGGTGACGAACGTCGACCGGCGGGCCGCCTCCTGCGCCGCCAGCTCGGCCTCGAAGTCGCTCGGCCGGGCCGACCGGAGCAGCCCCTCCGCCTCGACCAGGCGCCGGGCGCGGGGTTGGATCCCGCCGACGGCGATGCGCCAGTGGGGCGGCGTCGGCGCGTACGCCGTCGCGACGCCGACCTGGGAGATGTCGTTCACCGGCTGGACGCGCTGCCAGAGGTACGTGCAGGGCGCCGCGGCCGGCACGACGACCGCCTCGACGAGGTCGGCGGAGCCGAGCGTCGTCCGCCGCGATTCCTGGAGGATCGCATCGACCGGGACCTCGCGCCGGCCGTTCGGCCCGACGATCCGGACCTGGGCGTCGAGCGCGAGGAGGATCGGGAGGAGGTCCGAGACCGGCGAGCAGCGTCCGATGTTCCCGCCGAGCGTCGCGCGCGAGCGGAGCGCGGGCGAGCCCACGTCGACGATCGCCTCCCAGAGGCCCGGCAGCTGCGTCCGCACCTTCGGGTCGACCTCGAGCGCGCGCAGCGGGAGCGTGCTGCCGACCACGAGCGACTGCCGCTCCCACCGGAGGTACCGCCACGGCAGCTTCCGGAGCGACAGCAGCTCCGTCGGCGTCGTCCGGCCCGACTCGACGTCGAGCAGGAGGTCCGTCCCGCCGCCCAGCACCGCCGTTTCGCCCGGCGCGGCGCGCGCGAGACGGTCCACCGCCTCCTCCGGGGTCGATGGATACGCGAGAGTGAACATTCGCGGCCGCTCGACGGGGCGCGGGCGGATATCGTTTCGGACCCGCGCGCCGCGCAAAGTGGGTTTTATGCCCCCTTCCCCTTTCGCCACCGTCCCTCATGCCGTTCGAGTTGACATTGCGCTACAGTACTCCGCTCACTCCGCTCCCCGACGTGGACGAGGTGCTGCAGGAGTTCCTCCGGATGATCGGGTACCTGCCCGAGAGCTACGACACGCGCGGCGGCACCGGGCCGGTCGAGAGCCGGGTCGCCTACCGGCTGGTCCGGGACTGCCTCATCCGGACGCCGACGCGGCCGTGGTACATCGACGAGATCGTGGCCGTGCTGAAGACGTCGAAGCCGACGGTGTACCGGCACATCAACAAGCTGAAGTCGCTCGACCTCCTGGAGGAGGTCGGCGGCGCCGCCGACGGCAAGGGCCGCAAGGGGTACCGGCTCCGGTACGGGAACCTCGCCCGCGCGTGGGACTTCACCGAGGCGAACGCGCAGAACGCCCTCAAGCGCTACCGCGAGACCGTGAACCACCTCCAGTCGCTGCTCGACCGCGCGGAGCGGCCCGAGCGGGCGGAGCGGGGCGCCCCGACCGTCGCCGCCCGGAGCCCGGCCCGGGCGAAGGAAATCGTTCAATAGTCCCGACGCGACCGGGAGAGCGGGAGATCCCTCGATGGCAGCGGCGGCCGGACGCAAGGGCTCGATCGTGCTGACCGTCGGCTCGAAGGTGCGCGTCCGCTCGGCGAGCAGCGAGAACGAATCGCTGATCTCGAACGGCACGTTCCGGGGGCTCGTCTCGATCGGCGGCGACAGCTCCCTCGCCGTCGAGCTGGACGCGACCGTCGCCGAGGAGCAGGGCCGGATCCGGCTCGTGCCGCTCAACGCCGTGCTCGCGATCGACGTCCTCGAGGCCGCCCGCGCCGAGGAGGAGAAGCGCGCCGACCCGGCGAGCCCCGGCTACTTCGGCTGACCCGACGGGCTTGCTGGGAGTTCCGTCCCCCGACCGACCGGACGGGCGAGTTCGAACCCAGGTCTTCGGCTCCGAAGGCCGAAAGGATAGTCCAGACTACCCCACAAGCCCGCGCCCCGGACCACCGGCGGCCGCGTATAAGGGGGTTCCCGGGCGGCGGGGGGAGCGCGCGGGCGCGCGCTCAGGCGTCCTCGGGCGACGCGTCCCGGCCGGCGTCCGGCCCGCCGCCGCCGAACGCCTCGAGGCGCATCTGGGCGAGGCTCCCCGGGAAGAGCGTCGCGAGCGACGTCTCGAGCACCTGGATCCGCTGCCGGAGGTACGGCGGGACGCCGGTCGTCGCCGCGAGCCGCTGGGAGAGGCCGAGGTACTTCCGGACCGCTCCCTCGAACACCGTCGGCTGGAGCGCGCCGTCGCACGGCGGACCCGCGCGCGGGACCGCCGTGCACCGGCCGGACAGCGGCGGGCGGCGGTACGAGGCGCCGCACGCCTTGCACCGGAACTTCTGCGTCGCGAAGCTCTTGAGGTTCCCCATGAGGTCTGGCAGGAAGTGCGCGTTCAGGACGAGCGACACGGCGTCGGCCACGTCGACGGCGCGGATCTGGGCCGTGACGACGAGCGACCGCTCGACCACCCCGTCCATCGACGCCGCCTCGCGGTAGGCCGACCGGACCGGGCCGCCGCCGATGTCGTGGGTGTCGTGCGTGAAGGCGTAGCCCGAGAGCGTCCGGTCGGTCCCGACGCGCCGCGCGACGGTCTCGACGAGGGGGGCCAGCTCCTTCGCCGACGCCCCGTCGGCGGCCGCCCGGTAGAACTCGACGGGGTAGTGCGCGGCGACGTCGACGTTGTGCGCCTCGGTGTCGACCTCGGTGGCGGTGAGCCGCGTCGTGAGGACGAGCGGCTTGTCCATGAGGCTCCCGCGGCTCTCGGGGAGGTACGCGCGCGAGAAGTTGAGGAGCGCGTCCAGGAGCAGCGTGACCGAGTCCTCGTCCCCGTCGCAGTTCCGGCGCTTCGCCGCGTGGAACACCGGGTGCGCGAAGCACCCCTCGACGGCGGTGAACCCCAGGAGGCGGCCGGCGACGGCGCCCGACGTGTGGGGCGCGAGGGCGGCGACGATCGCGCCGCGGAGGTCGTCGCTCCGGGTCGCCCGGTAGAACGGCTCGAGCCCGTAGACGCGGACGAGCTCGTCGTCGACGAACTGCGCGAGGTGCGTGAGGTACGCCCCGCACGAGTGCGAGACGATGAGGTCCTGCGGGGCGAGCTCGACGAGCTGCTCCGGGTCCGTGAGCGGGGCGCCGGTCCAGTCGACGTCGTAGCCGAACCGGTGCGCGGCCTCGACGGAGAGGCCGATCTCCCGCGGCCGGAAGTGCGTGAGCGGCAGGTCGGTCAGGTCGAACCGGGCCGTCCCGTCCTGGTAGACCGAGATGCCGTGGAGCGCCCGCAGGATCCCCTTCTCGATCGGCTCCGGCGTCTTGCCCGACGACAGGAGCCCCTTCACCCCCTTGACGCTGGGCGGCGTCCGGCGGAGCCGGAGCCGCTCCGTCGCCTGCGCCCAGAGCGGGGCCACGGGGAGCTCCTGCGTCGTCACCCGGCCGGTCGGCTCGGTGTGGCGGCCGCAGCCGCACCGGGCCCAGACCGTCGTCCGCTGGCAGGCGGGACACTGCCGCACGCCGAGCGACGTCGCGACGCCGTGGGCCATCGACCGCCGGGCCGCCTCCGGCACCGAGCGCTGCACGCCGCCCGCCTCGCCGACCGGGAACAGCACGTGGACGTTCGGGCTCATCCGCCGCTGGCGCGCCTTCTCGGGCCGACCGACGCGGGCCCCGACGCGGGACGGGGCCCGGGCCATGACGCGGACGCCGGCGAGCCGGCTCACGTACGCGAGCGCGTCCGGCTCCATCGGGTCGAGCGGGACGAACCGGTCGAGCTCGACGCCGGCGGGCAGGAGCCCCAGGCCCGCGACGAGCGCCGTCGACAGCTCCGGGTCCCCCCGGAGCGTGCCCGGCGTCGGCGCGGTGTACAGGAAGCCGAGGCGCAGGAGCAGCCCCCGGCTCGCGTCGTCCAGCGGCATCTCGAGCGCGCCGTCGACCCACCGTCCCTCCCGCTCGACCCGCTCGGAGAGGGACCGCACCTCCGCCGAGGCGAGGTCGTGCCAGAACAGGAGGAACCGGGGGTGGAGCGGCACGTGCGCCGACCGGGCGAGCTCGACCGCCTCCGCGTACGTGGGATGGAACGCCCGCGCGTCCCACGGGACGCCCGCGGCGCGGAGCTCCTCGAGATGCCACTCGAGCGTGTACGCCCCCGGCACGAGGGGACGGTTGTTCTCGAGGAACTCCCCGAACGGCACGAGGAGGGCCCCGAGGTCGACGATCGCCCGGACGCGGGGGAGGAGCTCGGCGGCGCGCGCGGCGTCGTGGACGGCGGTGACCGTGCCGTCGTCCAGCTCGACGATCGGCCCCTCGACGGTGTCGCAGACGGTCATCGCCGCGGCCTTGCCGGGGTACTCGACCTTGACCTGCGTGCCGATCGCGACGAAGTTCCGCAGCACCACCATCGTCGCCGGGTTCACCGCGAGCGCCGCGAGGCCGGTCGTCCGCGACCGGCCGTAGGTGAGCCGGAACCCGCCGGGCCGGTGGGGGTACGCGAGGATCGGGCGGCCGCCGAGCGCCTCGGCGAGGTACTTGGGACCGTGGCTCCCCCCGTTCTCGTCGGCGCCGGCCTGGCGGCCCAGGCGGGCGAGGAACTCCCAGCCGGGCAGCCCCGTCCGCTCGACGATCTTCCGGAGTTTCGGGGCCTTCTGGCAGAGCCCCTCGGCGATCACGAGGCAGGCGCCCCCGCGCACGCCGTTCGTCGGGACGCGCGGCAGGTTGCGGAAGGCGCTCACCTCGGCGTCCCCCTCCGTGGCCTCCCCCGAGATGCAGACCGGCACCCCGCGGACGCAGGCGGCGATCTCCTCCGCCGTCGGGACGTACTGGAGGTGCTGGAGGTGCTTGTACAGCGGGATCTCCTCGGCGTACCGCTCCACCTCGCCCGGCAGCGGGCGGTAGGCGCCGAGCCCGAGCTCGCGCCGGGCGACGTCGGCGAGGAGGACGCTCATCGCCTGGGCGGTGCCCCCCGCCGCGCGGATCGGCCCCGCGTAGAACAGCTCGAGATAGGCCGAGGCGTCCGTCCCGCGGACGTGGACCTCGGCGAGTCCCTCGAGCGGGGCGACGAGGATCCCCTCGGTCAGGACCGCGAGCCCGACCCGGAGCGCGGCGTCGAGCCGGGCCTCGAGGCTCTTCCCCCGCCGCGGGTCGTGGACCATCCGCTCGACGATCCGGAGGGCCACCTCCTCGCGCGGGAGCTCCCGCGCGAGCGCGCGGATCTCCTCCGCGATCCCCTCGACCGGGAGGTGGGCGAGCAGCTTCTCCACCCGCGTCGCCATGTCCTGGGCCGGCGGGATCTCGGGCTGGGCCGCGGGGTCGATGCCGACGGCCCGCGCCGTCCGCGCGGCGGCGTAGACGCGCTCGACCTCCGACTCGATCCGGTCGAAATATCCGTCCACGGCGGCCGCGGAGC
>JASHRQ010000102.1 GCA_030037265.1 Thermoplasmata archaeon
GATGTGCGCCTACAAGGAAGCGGGTCGGTCCGGCCGCTATGTGGAGGTGCCTTCGGAGGGGACGACACAGAGCTGCTCGGCGTGCGGGAGACGGCACGACCCTCCACTGACGCTCCGGGACCGCACGTACGACTGCCCGTGCGGCCTCCGTCTCGACCGGGACGTGAACGCGGCGAGGAATATCCTCGCCCGGGCGCTGGCCTTGGACTCTCCTTCGGAGCTACCGCGGAACACGCGGGAAGTGACGCGCGGGGAGAGGTCGCCTCCACCTCAGCGGGCAGGCCGCAGGGTCTACCAACGGAGGCGAGCGACCTCGTCGAACCGCGAACACGCGACCCGGCACGAGTCGGCCAGCACCCTCTCCGTGCCGCAAACGTGAGCTGTTACGCCACCGGTTCGTCCGGTCCGAGGGAGGCTCGAGCCCTCGTCCGTTGGTGGTCTCCGCTCTGGTGTCGTCCTCGCGTCCGGTCGACCCGGCCGGGAGGCAGGGCCGCCGGGGGATCCGGGCGGGTCGACCCGGCTTCCCCACCGGTCCCCCGGTTTCCCGACGGCCTCCCACCGCGACTGGGTTTCCACTCAAGACCACGCACAACGTTTATGGCGGGAGCCTTCTTCGGCGCCCGCAGGGTTTGCGATGTTCAAGGCAAAGGTCAAGATGGAGGTGCTCCGGGAGCTCGTCGAGGTCATCTCGACGCTCGTCTCCGAGGTCAAGCTCGGCATCTCCAAGGACGGCGTGGACGTGAAGGCGGTCGACCCGTCCCACGTGGCGATGCTCGTCCTGAAGGTCAACCGGTCGGCGTTCGAGGAGTTCACCGGCGACTCGACCGAGATCGGCCTCGACATCGAGAAGCTCAAGGAGGTGCTCCGGCTGAGCAAGCCCGGGGACGTCCTCGACCTCCAGTACGACGGCGGCAAGAGCCGCCTCGTGGTCTCGATCGGCAAGCTCACCCGCCACATGGGCGTCGTCGACCCGGCCGGGATCACCGACCCGAAGGTCCCGAACGTGAGCCCTCCCGGCGCCGTCGAGGTGCGGACCGAGGAGCTCCGGCAGGGGATCCGCGGGAGCGAGAGCGTCTCGGACCACGTGACGCTCGAGCTGACCGCGGAGGAGTTCTCGATGCACTCCGAGGGAGATACCGACCGCGTCGACCTCACGATCCCGAAGGAGGGGCTCACCCAGCTCGAGCTCAAGGGCGGCGACTCGGTGAAGAGCATGTACCCGCTCGACTTCTTCTCGAACATGATCAAGTCGATCACCTCCGCCGAGACCGTGAAGCTCCACGTCGGCAACGAGTACCCGCTCAAGATCGAGTTCAAGCTCGCGGGGGGGAAGGGCGAGGGCTCCTTCCTGCTCGCCCCGCGGGTGGAAGAGGACTAGCGCGGTCCCCTCCGAGCGCCCGGCCGCGTCGATGACGGTGCCTCCGCCGCTCGGGAATCCCCGCGTCGCGATCGTCGGCGCGGCGCGCACCCCGGTGGGGAAGTTCGGCGGCGCCCTCCGCCAGACCCCGGCGACGACGCTCGGCATCGTCGCCGTCGAGGCGGCGCTTCGCCGCGCGCGCGTCGCGCCGGAGGAGGTGCCGGAGCTCGTGTTCGGCCACTGCATCCAGGCCGGGACCGGCCAGAACCCCGCCCGGCAGGTGCTCCTCGGCGCGGGCCTGCCGGTGACGTCGGGCGGGGTGACGGTCAACAAGGTGTGCGGCTCCGGCCTCAAGGCGATCCTGATCGGGACCGCCGAGATCCGATCCGGGGACTTCGACCTCGTCGTCGCCGGAGGGATGGAGAGCATGGACTCGGCCCCGTTCCTCCTCCCGGCCGAGCTCCGGACCGGCCACAAGTTCGCCGGGTTCCCCGCGGACGACGCCACGCTCCGGGACTCGCTGCTGGACGCCTACGGCGACCACGACCACATGGGCCTCACGGGAGAGCGGATCGCCGAGCGGTTCCACCTGACGCGGGCCGACGTGGACGCCTACGCGGCGCGGAGCCACCAGCGCGCGGCGGCCGCCACGCGCGAGGGTCGGTTCGCGGAGGAGATCGTCTCCGTTCCCCCGGCCCGGACGAAGTCCGGCCAGGGCCTCGCGCAGGACGAGGGGATCCGCGGGGACAGCACCGTCGAGTCGCTGGGTCGGCTCCCCCCCGCGTTCCGCCCGGGGGGACTCCTGACCGCGGGAAACTCCTCCCAGCTGTCCGACGGCGCGGCCGCCGTCGTGCTCGCCTCCGAGCGGGCGGTCCGCGAGCGCCGGCTCGCTCCCCTCGCCTGGGTCCACTCGTATGCCGTCAGCGGCGTCGCGCCGGGCGACGTGATGGAGTCCCCGATCCCGACGACCCGGGCGCTGCTCGAGCGGACCGGGCTCGCGCCCGCGGACTTCGCGCGCGTCGAGCACAACGAGGCGTTCAGCTCGGCCTCCGTCGCCGTCCAGCGCGCGTTCGGCTTCTCCGACGAGCGGTTCAACCCGAACGGCGGCGCGGTCGCGCTCGGCCATCCGATCGGCGCCAGCGGCGCCCGCATCGTCGTGACGCTGCTCTACGAACTCCTCCGGTGCCGCGGCGAGCTGGGGCTCGCCACCCTCTGCATGGGCGGCGGGAACGGGCTCAGCCTGGTGGTCGACCGCCGGGACCTGGGGTGAACGGGAGCCCGAGCAGCCGGCCGATCCGGTCGTACGCGGCCGTCGTCTCGCGGAGGCTCGCGTCCCCGACCCGTCCGTCGGCAGCGGCGCCGAGCTCCTCGGCCCACGCCCGGAGCCGTCCGAGGGCCCACTCGGCCCCGAGGTCCGCCTCGAGGTCCTTCCGGATCCCCCGGTGGAGCGCCGTGAGCCGTCGGAACGGGACCGTGCCACCCCGCCCGGACGGGTACGACGCGAGCACGGCCCGCCGGACCGCGAGCCACTCGTCCCGGGCCCGGTCCGCGGCCGCCGCGTCCCAGTCGACCCGGAGGTTGTACCGCGTGCCGAGGAGGTACCACCGAAGCCCGGGCGCCCCCCACCGGCCGAGCGCGGTCCGGAGCGGGACTAGGTTCCCGACGGACTTCGACATCTTCTGGCCGTCCTCGGTAACGAAGCCGGTGTGGAGGAACCGGCGCGCGAACGGCCGGCCCTCGACGGAGAGCGAGACGGCGTTCTCCCCGTAGTGGTGCGGAAAGACGAGGTCGAGGCCCCCCCCGTGCACGTCGACCGGAACGCCCAGGAGCCGCCGCGCCATCGCGAAGCACTCGAGGTGCCAGCCCGGCGCCCCGGGCCCCCACGGGCTGGGCCAGGAGGCCGCCGGCGGCCGCTGGCGGCGCCAGATGAGGAACCGGCGCGCCCGGGGGTCGAACGTCGGCGTCGGCCGGTCCGGTTCCGGTACGGCGTGCCGCGAGAACTCCTCGCCGACCGGAAAGTTCCGGGCGTCGGTCGCCGGGGTCGGGAGGAACAGGAGCTCGTCCCCCTCCCAGACCGCCCGACCCGATCGCTCGAGCTGGCGGGCGAGCCGCACCATGTCGGGGACGAACGCGCTCGCGCGCGGCGCGACGTGCGGCGGGAGTACGCCGAGCCCGGCGAGGTCCCGCCAGAACGCGGCCTCCTGCCGGCGCGCGAGCCGGCGCCAGGTCGTCCCGAGCGCCCGGGCGCGTGCGGTGATCTTGTCCTCGTAGTCGGTGATGTTCATCACGTGCCGGACCGGCTGGCCCGAGTCGCGGAGGTAGCGGCGGAGGAGGTCGAAGTAGAGGTAGGTGCGTCCGTGGCCCACGTGGCTCCGGTCGTACACCGTGGGCCCGCAGACGTACATCGTGACCCGCCGGGGCGGGGCCGGGAGCGCCCGCCGGCGGCCCGAGAGGGTGTCCCGGAGCTCCATGCCCACCGTGCCGGACTCCCCCGCCCCGGCGGGGGACCGGCCATTTAAAGGAGGTCCCTCCCACCGGTCTACCGGGTTACCTTCAAGTGCCGGGACAACGGTCCCGCACTCCCCCCAATGGAAACGCTCTACCTGCTGGCCGAGACGGACGTGAACCAGCTCGAGGAGGTCATCCGCCGCGTTCGGGCGGTCCCCAACGTGACCGAGGTGGAGGCCGTCACCGGCCCGTTCGACCTCATCGTGAAGGTGCAGGCCGCCCACATCAACGAGGCGCTGGACATCGTGATCCACCGGATCCGACGGATCCCGGGCGTCAAGAGCACCGAGACGCTGGTCGCCGTCAGCGGTCCGTAGCCGCCGCCCGCGCCGCGGAGCCCCAGGCGGGCGCGAACGCCCGCGCGTCGGCGAGCACCCGCCGGCTCTCGATCACCCAGCCGTGCGGATGCCGGGGAAGCTCCTCCGACGCGACGCGAGCCTCCCCGAATCCCAGGAGCGTCCCGCCCGGCGCCGCGAGGACGACGAGCGCGCCCGCCCGGAACGGGCGGGAGACCGACCGGATGCCCCCCCGGGCGACGCCCGCCCCGTGCGCCACGGCGGCCGCCGCCCCGGGCTTGAGCTCGACGCGGGGGAACTCCCGCGTGACCTCGTCGAGCGGATGGAGGAGCGCGAGGAGCCGGTCCGGGCGGCCCGCCCGGGCGTCGGCGACGGCGTCGGCGAGCCCGTGGAGGGTCGTCGAGGCGCTCTCCGCGAACGGCCCCGTGCCGACGCGCCGCAGCTCCGCGAGATGGGCGCCCACGCCGAGCGCCTCGCCCAGGTCGACCGCGAGGGTCCGCACGTAGGTGCCGGACTCGCCCGCGACGTCGAGGAGAAGGTGCGGCCCGTCCCGCTCGACGAGCCGCAGCGACCGGATCGTCCGGACCCGTCGTTCGCGCCGGACGGCCGACCGCACCGGCGGGGTCTGGTAGATCGGCCCCTCGAACTCGGCCAGGGTCCGGGCGAGGTCGGCCCCCCCGACCGCGCCGTGGAGGTCGACGACGGCGACGTACCGCTTGTCGAACTCGAGGAGGAGCGGGAGCAGCTTGAGCGCCGGCCCGACGCCGACCCACAGGAGGCCGGAGACGTTCGGGTCGAGGGTCCCGGAGTGGCCCGCCCGGTCGACCCCGAGGAGGTCCCGCACCCAGGCCGTCACCTGGTGCGAGCTCGGGCCCCGCGGCTTGTCGACGAGCAGGAACGCGCCGCGCGCGATCCGCTCCGCGACCGCCGCCGGCAGCGGCTCCGCCGACGCGGTCATGGGCGCGGGCCCGGGGGGGCGGCCCGGACGAACTCGACGACCCGCCGCGTCACCTCCGCCGCGTCCAGTTCCGAGCTGTCGATCTCGAGGTCGGCCCCCGGACGGTCGAGGTCGATCCCGTACAGCGTCCGGTACCGAGTCCGCTCGCTCGCCTCGCGCGCGGCGATCTCGACGCGCGCCGCCTCGACGGAGACCCCGTCCCGGTGGGCGAGACGGACCGCCCGCACCTCCGGCCGGGCGGTGACCGCGACCGCGATCAACGCCACCCCCTGCCGGCGCGCGAGCGGCGCGGCGATCCGCGAGTCGAGGAGGGCGCCGGGCCGCGCGAGCGCGACCATCCGCTCGTCCAGCTCGCGGTCGACCTCCGGGTGCGTCTCCGCGAACCGGTTGAACGCGACGACGTCCATGCCGCGCCGCTCCCCTTCGGCGCGGAACAGCGCGCCGGCCGCGTGGTAGGCGAGCCCGAGCCGCTCCGCCGCGCCGCGCGCGGCGGTCGTCTTGCCGCTACCCGGCGGGCCGCCGACGACGACGGGGAGCGGGGCCACGCTCCCTCACGCGCGGAGGGTCGGGGCGGCGGCGGGCGCGAGCGCCTCCGGGTTCCGCTCGCGGTACCGGCGGAGGGAGAACTCCTTGAGGTACCGCCGGAGGATGAGCGAGCTCGGGATCGTGTAGAGCGAGAAGATGAGGAACCAGAGCGGCACGATCCACTCGTGGTGGAGGAGGCTGATCGCCGTCCCGCCGAGGTCGACGACCGGGCTCGCGGCGCAGTTCGGGGGGGAGAAGGCGGCGTAGCCGGCGGCGCTGCAGGCGACGAAGATCCCGACCCAGGTGTAGATCGCGATCACGAGGAACCAGGTGACGGCCATCCCCTTGAGCTGGTTGATCGACATCTCGCTCGTGAGCCGGGTGATCTCCTGCTGGAACGGCTTCAGCGCGTCCACCCGGTCCTTCTTCCCGGACTTGAGCGCGTCCATCTGCGCCTTGCGGAACGCCGCCGACCACTTCTGGATGCGCGCGGTCTTCACCCAGTCGGTCACGTAGTTGTACGCCACCGCGGTGAGCACCATCTCGAGCACCGCGGCGAGGAACATCGTGAGGAGGACGTAGTGGCCGCCGAAGCCGATCGCCGGGGCGAGGCCGAGCCCGATGGCGTAGGCGACCCCGTTGCGGAACGACTCGTCGAACAGCATCAGGATTCCCATCAGGAACAGGAAGGTGAGGATCATGCTCGACGGCTTGAACGTGGGCGGCGGAGGACGGGCCGGCTTCGCCGGCGCTTCCTCCTCCTCCTCGTCCTCCCCCGACTCCTCGTCGGACTCCGATGCCGCCTCGTCGGTCTCCTCGGTCCCGTCGTCCGCCGCGGCCGCGGCGTCGGCGCTGGACGGCAGCGGGGCGCCGGGAGGGCTTGCGCTCACGCCGGCGTCACCCTCCGATGAACCGACGGAGGAGCGGGTTCATCTCCATCAGCTGCTCGCGCCCCATCGCCTCGTAGAAGTTGATGAGGATTCCGACCGTCAGCAGGACCCCCGTCCCGCTCGCGTTCCCGAGCGTCCCGATGAGGTCCGCCCCGGCGGCGAGCGCGCCGACCGCCGCGCCCGAGATGATCGTGATCACCGGGATGTAGCGCTCGAGCACGCGACGTAACACCCGCGGCTCCCGCCGGAATCCCGGGATCTGCATGCCGCTCGCCTCGATCTGCCGCGCGACCGCCTCCGGGCCCATGTTCGTCGTCTGGATCCAGAACCGGGCGAACATGATCGACCCGACGACCATGACGGTGAAGTACGTGATGACGTGCGCCAGGTCCTGGTACCACTGGTGGCCCACGAGCAGGCTCCCGTAGGTGCCGGGGTTGATGAGCGGTAACAGCCAGCTCTCGAGCCCGTTCACCGTCGAGAGGTAGTAGGCCGCCCCCGTGAGCGGCGTCGTCGTGGAGACCCCTAACTGGCTCGCGATCGTCGACGAGGCCGGGTACGACCCGACCCACCACTGATGGCCCAAGAGCGGGAAGTGGGCGAGCGTGGGGTTCGTCCAGAGCAGGATCGAGAACATCGACACGTTCGCGAGCAGCGCGGACATGAGGATCACCGGGATGTTGCTCGCGTAGATGAGGCGCAGCGGGTAGCGGCCGCGCGCCCCGCGCGCCTCGGCGTGCGACAGCGGGAGCTCGATGCGCGTCGACTCGGTGTAGGCGACTAAGAAGAAGATCGCGGCGGTGCCCCCGAGCGCGATCAGCGGGTTCGGCGAATGGAGGAGCACCTGCTCCCATCCCCCGCTCGCCATCTGGGAGGCGTCGTAGTGGGTGAAGAACCAGAGCATCTTCGGGATCGTGCCGGACGGCGGATTGCTGGCGGTGATCGCCCCCGGCGTGGCCGGGAGCCAGTTGAGCGTCCCCTGGATGATCTGCTGGGAGACGCCGGCGGCGATGAACAGCGAGATCCCGCTGCCGATCCCCCATTTCGAGACGACCTCGTCCATCAGGAAGACGAGGTAGCTCCCGAACACGAGCTGGGCGATGATGATGAGGTCCGCGAGCAGCGGGCCGTTCGCCGGCGAGAAGCTCGAGAGGCCCGAGCTCAGGGTCGACGAGGGGGTGATGTAGCCGAACACCTGCGGGATCGCCTCGACGAAGATCATCGCGATCACGACGACCTTCTGGGTGCCCTGGTACACCGCCTTGTCGTCGTCCTTCGTGAGGTCGAGGCCGATGATCTTCGCCCCGGTGAACAGCTGCATGATGATCGACCCGGTGACGATCGGGCCGATCCCGAGGTCCATGAGCGTCCCCTCCTGGCCGGCGAGGATCGCGCGGTAGCTCGCGAACAGGTCGATGACGGTGCTCTGGTCGACCCCGAACAGGTAGATGTTGGACAGGGTGAAGTACAGCAGGACGACGCCGATCACCCAGAGCATCTTCGTCCGGAAATGGACGTGGCCCACCGGCTGCGAGACCGCCGGCATCCGCGAGGTGACGGGCTTGAGGCCGTACAGCTTCGACTTCGACCCGGCGTACGAGAGGCCGAGGAGGACGAGGAAGAACAGGAGCGTGAGCCCGAGCCCGAGCAGGCTCATCGCGAGGATCGTCGGGTGCGAGGCGTCCCAGAACAGGAAGAGGATCACCGCCTCGACGGCGAACAGCGGGATCGCCCAGCGCCAGTCCCGGGGGATGTCTGGGTCGGCCATGTGGGAACGGACCGCTTTCGCCTTGCCAGCCGGGGCGGCGCTTATACATTTAGGGGTGGGCCGGGCCCGTCCCGGCAGGGGGACCCTCGGCGGCCCAGTCCGGCGCCGCTCCCCGCCTACTTGCCCGGGCTCG
>JASHRQ010000015.1 GCA_030037265.1 Thermoplasmata archaeon
CGACCGCGCTCTTCCCCGCGCCGGGCGTGCCGGTCAGCGCGACCCAGTCGTCGAGCGCGCCCCGCCCGGCCGGTCGTCCACGGGCCGGTCGCGTCACGCGCGCCCCCGGTTCACCGGTGGGCTGGAACATTTGTTGAATGAAACAGTCGCTCCAGTGACATTTAAGTAATGTAAGTAATGCCGGCTTCTTATGCGACTCTCGGGTGGTCTCAGAGTCGCTTCGGTAGCGGTGACGGCCATTTTGGTCGTCTCGCTATTTGGAGCGTTGGGAGCGTTCGGCGGCCTTTCCTTGACGAGCGGTATGCACAGCCCGGCCGCGCCCGCGCGCTCCACCGGACTCACCCCGGCGGCCACCGGTCTTCCGAACGGCACCGTCGCGATCACCACGGTGTTCCAGGTCTACATGGAGGTGCCGTTCAACGTGGCGTACAACATCACGTACGTCAACGTGACCGACCCGGCGGCGAACGTCACGACCGCGGTGGCCCTCGTCTCCGACGCGGACGGCGGCCTGGTCGCGAACGAATCGGTCCCGTGGAACGCCACCTACCCGACCAACTACACCTTCGCGGTCAACCTCGACTACCTCGTCACGGACAACCCGCTCACCTACGCGAACGGCCTGCTGCCCGAGGGCGAGTACTCGCTCTTCATCTGGCTGAGCCTGAACTACTCGACGCCGACGACGCCGCAGTTCGTGAACATCTCCACGCAGTCGAGCTTCCAGCTCGCGGCGCACGCGCCGTCGGGCAAGTTCCTGTCGCCGGTCGGCTCGAACGCGACCACGCCGGCGAGCGTGCCGACGGGCGACGTGCTGATCGTCGGGTCGTACAACGGGAGCTTCGTGAACGGCGCGAACATCACGGTGTACTCCGGCACGACGGTGGTGTTCTACCAGGGCGTCTACTCGCCGGGCACGCCGAACCAGGCGCAGGCGTTCGCCGTGACCTGGGAGGTGGCGGTGCCGGGCACGTACAACGTCGTGCTCGCGCTCTCCGCGCCGTACGGCAGCTACTCGACGAACGAGACCGTGAAGGTGTTCTCGAGCTCGTCCACGACGTACGTCAACAAGACGAGCTACAGCCTCATCCCCGGCTTCGGGGCGGGCGGCAGCGCGGCGGTCCTGCTCGTGGTGGGCCTCATCATCGGCATGATCGCGGCGCTCCTGGTCGCGCGCTCGATGTTCGCCACGGGGAAGCCCGGCCCGGCCCAGCCGTGGACCGAGACGAAGAAGCCCACGCTCGAGTGCTCGGTCTGTCACCAGACGTTCCCGACCGAGGACGAGCTCAAGGAGCACGCGAAGACCCAGCACGGGATCACGCAGTGATCCGGCGGCCGCCACCGGCGGCCGTCCGAACCCTTTCCTCCCTCCTCTTTTCCTCGCTGGAGCGAGCCAAGTTCGGCCGATGAGGGCCGCCCTTCCGACCCGGGGCCCCGGCGCTCGTCGGGCCCGGCGGCGGGCGATCCGGTGGCTCCGGGCCGCCCTCCCCGAGGGGGGCGGGGGCGAGGACCTACGCCCGGCCGCCGTACCGCCGACGCCGCTGGCGTAGGACCTCGTCGCGCGCCGGTGCCTCGCCCAGGCCCTTGCCGGACTCCCGGAACATCTCCCGGAGCGCGGTGCTCTCCACCATCCGTCGCTCCGCGACGTACAGGTGGCTGCACCGGTCACAAACCAATGCGACGGCGGCGATCAGCAGGTCCGCCGGCTCGAGCCGAGGGTCGCGGCGCTGGGCTTCGGACGCCTTGGCCAAGACCTCCTCCGGCCCGGCCCCCCACCCACAGATCGCCAGCCGACCGTCCCCGACGTACCCCGCGAGTCGGGCCATCGCGTCGTCGAACTCGGGACGCGACACCTCGCCGGAGTCGAGCTTGTTGCCGAGGGAGGTTACGGTCTCTCCCAGCGTGACGAGGGAGACCGCGACCCGCTCGCCGTCGTGCCGGAGGATGAGGCCCCTCGCGACGTTGACGATCTCCCGTCCTCCGGCGGGGTCCCGGCCCAGGAGGGCGGGGATCAGGTAGTACGAGTCGATGTGGACGCGGTGAGCTGGGGATGCTCCGCGGTGAACCGTGCGACCTCACCCCACGTGGTGGCGGAGATGTGCGGCTTGATGTCCCGGGCCCAGAACATCGCGCGGGAGAGCGGCTCCCGCGGGCGGCGAACGCTCAGCAGCGTGGAGAGTGCCTCGAGAAAGTCATCCGGGTGCCGGAGCGCCTCCACGACCGTATCGAGAGTCCGCGCGGGAACGTCCGAGGCCCCCGGGGCTCGCGCGAGTCCTCCGTCGCCCAGCGCGTAGTACGCCCGAGACAGTTCCGGGGAATACGGGCCCATGAGGTACAGGGTGTACCCGTACCGGGTGGCGGCAGGGTACCCGAGCTGCTGGAGGAGGTAGACGGCCTTCTGGATCCGGAATCGCCCGGGCCGGGAACTCATCCGGAACGCGGTTCCCGACCGCTCGGAGACCGCGCGCAGGCCCCGCGCGATCTGCGCCGCGCCCTCGGGCAACACCGACGCCATCTTCCCTCACCGGCGGAAGGGGGCAAGGGGTACGTAAGGCCTTCCCGGGCGTCGGTCGATGCCTCCGATGGCCGAGGGGTGCCGCTCGGATTGCCGGCGTCCTGCGAGCGCCGTCGCGGCGGGGCTCCCCGGGGACCCCCCGGCTAGGGACGGTCCGAGCGGACGGCGGCCCCGGACCGATCGAGACTCGCCTCACGGGGGTCGCTCGCGCTACGGCGGACGCTGGCGTGCCCGGCCCGCAGGCGAACGTCCTCCGGGACGCACCCGCCGGGGTCCGTGCCCGGGTCCCACCGACGGGGTGTGCCGCGCGCCCGGGCTCCCAACCTCCACGGTCGAGCTCCCAACCGCGCCGGGGCCCGAGGGGTCGGACGCGTGGGGATCTTCCCGCCTACACGAACCGGAGCGTCCGGAACTCGTGACGCCAGGCGCGTACCGTCTTCCCGACCCGCTCCCCCTTCTGGCCCGCCCGGACCATGAGGTCGGCGAGACGGTCCATGTCCGACGGCACGAGTCCGAGCCGGGCGGCCTCCGCCGTCCCGAGCCGGGCGACGAGGTCGGTGACGATCGACTCGCGCTCCCACCGCCGGGCGAGCGCGCCCGGCCCGGTCCCCCACCGCGCCCGGAGCCCGGCCCGGTCGATGTGCAGCTGGTGGGACCGGGTGAACCCGCGGTCCGCGGCCGCGAGCGGGAGCCCCCGCTCCGACAGCGCCCGTCCGAGCGCCTGCGCGTTCTCGACGGCGGTCCGGGCGTAGTCGTCGCCGAACCGCTCCAGCTCGAGGAGCGTCTGCCCGAGGGCCGCGATCCGGTTCCAGTGCGCGTTGTCGAAGACGCGCCAGACGAGGTACGGGTCGAGCCGCTGGAACAGGTCCTCGCGCGAGGTCACGAGGAGGCCCCCCTGCGGGCCGGGAAGCGACTTGTGGGTGCTCCCGTACATCACGTCCGCGCCCTCGGCGATCGGGTCCTGGAACTGGTGCCCCGCGACGAGGCCCAGGACGTGCGACGCGTCGTACAGCACGAGCGCGCCCACGGCGTGCGCGGCCTCGGCGATCGCGCGGAGCGGATACGGGAAGAGGAAGAAGCTCTGGCCCAGGAGGACGGCCTGCGGCCGCTCGCGCCGGATCGCGTCGACGGCGCTCGCCTCCGCCAGCTCTCCGCCCCAGCCGGGCGCGGGGAGCGGGACGAACTCGAGGCCCAGGAGCCTCCCGAGGAAGTCCGGCGAGTATCCGTCGTACCCGCCGAGCGACGGCGGCACGGCGAGCACCTTCGCGCCGCGCGGGAGGAGCGGCGCGAGCACCGAGAGGGCCGCGATGTGGCCGGAGAGCGGCCGGGTGGAGCCGAACCGGGCCCGGAACAGGCGCGCGGCCGCGGCGTTCGCGAGCGCCTCGATCTGGTCCGTGTAGCGCGTGCCGCCGTAGCTGTTGTCCACCGTCTCTCCGTCCACGGTGGACGGCACGGGGAGGGTGTACCGCCCCGCCAGGTCCGACCCGAGGTACCTCCGCGCCGTCGGCGACAGCGCGTTCTCGCTCGGGAGCAGGTTGAAGACGTCCCGGCCCCGCCACCGGTCGTGCGCCCGGACGAGGCGGGCCAGTCGGGCCTCCTCCTCGCCGGGGAGGGGCGCGTTCATCCGGGAGCGGGCGAGGGGAGCCCCCCGTACCGCTCGGCCATCTTGCGGTGCTCGCGCCGCCCGCACCGCGGGCAGACGAGCTCCTTCCCGTTCCGGCTCAGCTCGAGCACCGCGTGGCACTGGTGGCAGCGCGCGGAGACGACGCCGAGCGAGGGCCCGACCGTCCCGAGCTTCACGCCGGGCCGGCTCTGGAGCACCCGCGACAGCACGATGTCCCCGGCGGCGAACTCGTCGGCCAGGCTGTCGGTGTAGCCGTCCTTGACCTTCGAGACGTGGATCGTCCCCTCGGGGTTGCCGGGCACCGTCCGGCCGGACGGGTACTCGGCGAGCAGCTCGACGATCGCCATCGCGCTCTTGAGGTCGCTCACGCGCCCCAGCACGAGGTCCCCCTCGTTCAGCGCGGGCACCTCGTGGAGCGCCCGGACCGAGATCGCGCGGCTCGCGGCGTCGATGCGGGAGCGGCCCAGGAGGGCGGCGAAGATCCGACCGTCGTTCTCGTACGTGCCGCGCCCGGGGACGTACTCCTCGGCCGTGCCGAGGAGCTCGCCGGGCACGACGAGGCGGCTACCGGGGGCGGGCTCGTTCATGCTGCGTTCCGTTCCGTGCGCAGGACCCAGAGGTCGACCGACAGCGGAACCGTCGGCTTCCGATGGTGCGGAAAGGTGGCGGGCAGGTCCCACCGGACCGGTCGCGTCTCTTCGATCCGCGCGCCGCGCGCGACCGTCTCGCGAGCTATAAAGGTTCGGGAATCGGCGAGCGAGAAGGCGTACACCGCGCGGCGGGCGAGGGCGAGCGCCGCGGCCCAGAACGGGCGGTCGGCGTGCCGCGACTGGGCGCCGAACGGCGGGTTCATGACCACCGTGTCGGCGGGGGGGAGCGCCGCGTCGACGGGCCCGACGAGCCAGCGGACATCCACGCCCACCGCGCGGGCGTTCTCCCGGGCGACGGCGACCGCGGCGGCGTCGGCGTCGACCCCGACGACCGACTCGGCGCCCAGGAGGGCCGCGCCGATCGCGAGCCGCCCGGTACCGGTCCCGAGGTCGAGCACCGACCGTCCGGCGAGGTCGTCCCGCGCGAGGGCGGTCCCGAGCAGCTCCGCGGCCGCGTCCGCCGGGGTGATCACCTGCTCGCGACGCGGGTCCGCTTCGACGAACCCGCGAAGCGACTCCAGCCGCCGAACGAGCTCCGCCCTCCGCACGCTGCCTCCGAGAGGTCCCCGGCCGGCGAAGCGGGGAGCCGGATTCGAACCGGCGAACGCCTGCGCGACAGGATCTCTTCCGGGACCGGCACGCCGGCCCGGTTTAAGTCCCGCGCCGTTGCCTGGCTTGGCTATCCCCGCACCGCGGTCAGCGAGCGGCGGGGGCTTCCTCTTCCCGGGCGGCCTCGCCGGCCGCGTGCGGGGCGCGCTTCACGTTCACCCGCTTCGGGAAGTACTTGAGGAGCACCACGTCGTTGACCGCGGAGACCCACCGGTACGGCACGTTGACGGGCCGAGAGTCCTCGACTAAGACCGGGTTGGGGTCGGCGACGAACAGCCCGTCGATCTTCGACCCTTCGATGTCGACGACCACGTTCGCGACCTCCCCGAGCAGGCGTCCGTCCGGGGTGTACACCTGCCGGCCAATCAGCTCCGTCATCTCGACTAGCATCGCGGGCTCCCGGACGGTGCACGCGGAGTCGACCTATAAAAGCGCTCGCGTCGACCGGAACCGGCGCTCACGTTTCCGGCTCCGTCGCGCCGCCCTTCGTCACGTGGCGCACCTGCGACCGGTAGAGCGAGAGGAGCTCGGCCGAGGTGGTCGCCTCGCCGGGCCCCTTGTCGTCGCGCCACCGGCCCGTGAACCGGGGGAACCGGAGCGCGAGCCCGGCGCCGGGCCGCACGGCGCCGAACGACGCCCGGTGGATCGGGCTGAGCGTCAGCTCCGCGCCGCGCACCTCGAGCACGACGGCCGGCCGGAACCAGACGTCGGGCGCGAGCTCGGTCGCGACCGACTCGGGCCGCTCGGCGACCTCGTACGGCCGGAGCTTCGCCGGGAGCTCGGCGAGCGTCGCGTCGTCGAACCCGCTTCCGACCTTGCAGAACGTCTCGAACCGGTCCGCCGCCCGGTCGTACACCGCGAGCAGGAGCGCGCCGTACCGCCCGCCCCGGCGGCCGTGGCCGTAGAACGCGCCGACGACGACCCCGTCGACCGAGTCCGCGAGGGCGTGCGTGTACTCGCGCTTGTACTTGATCCACCAGAAGCCGCGCGCCCCCGCACGGTAGCGGCTCCCCTCGGCGAGCGACTTCGCCATCACGCCCTCGCAACCCGCGGCGATCGCCTCCTCGAAGAACCGCTCCGCGCTCGGGAGGTCGGAGACGGTCGTCTGGACCGCGAGCCGCACCCGGTCCGTGTTCTGGACCAGCGCCTCCAGGCGCCGGCGCCGCTCGGGGAACGGGAGTTCGAGCGTGGTCTCCCGCCCGTCGAGCAGGACGTCGAACAGGAACAGGCGGACCGGCACCTCCGACTGCATCCGCTCGAGGTCGTACTTCCGGCCGCGGCGCCGCGACACCTCCTGGAACGGCCGGAGCTCGTCGGTGTCGAGGTCGACGGGGACGCACTCGCCCTCGACGACCGCCGGGCGTCGGCGGAGCGCCTCGGGCAGCGCGGCGACGAGCTCCGGGAACTGGCCGGAGATCTCCTCGAGGCGCCGCGAGAACAGCTTCACCGGCCCCTTCGCCGGGACGTGGGCCTGCACCCGAAGGCCGTCGTACTTGTACTCGAGGGCGGCGCGTCCCTCCATCCGCTTGAGCACGTCGGCGAGGTCGGGCGACCGCTCGGCCAGCATCGGCCGCAGCGGACGTCCCACCTCGAGGCCGATGGAGCGGAGGCCGTCGAGCCCGTGCCGGGCGGTCGCCTCCGCCACCAGCCCGAGGTCGCTCGACAGGTTGAACGCCGCCTCGATGCGGCCCCGCGCCTCCTTCGACCCGTCGGCGAACGCGACGGACAGCGCGTCGAGTACGGTCATCTCCCGGACGCCGAGCCGCAGCTTTCCCAGGACGAACCGGGCGATGTACTTCGCCTCCGCCGGCGAAGCGCGCGCGATCAGCTCGACGAGGGTGTGGACCTTCGTCTCCTGCGAGCCTTCCCCGCTCGCGGCGGCGATCCGCTGGAGCTCCGAGTACACCTCGTGCACGGTGAGCGGCTCCGCCGCGAGGCGGCTCGACCGGCTCGGGAGCAGCTCCTCGACGGTGGTGCCGAGGTCGCCGGTCCGGCGCAGGCTCTCCGCGACGGCCGATTCGGGGCGGCCCGTCGCCTGCGCGACGGCCCGCGCCGCGAGCGAGTCGGCGACCCCGAGCTCGACCCCCTCGAACTCGGGGCGCAGCTCGCCCTGCATCAGGTAGACGATCGGCGGGAGCTCGGACGGGGTCACCTGCTTCAACAGCTCGACGAGGATCGCGCGGACCTCGAGCCGCTTGCTCGTCGCCTCGAGCCGGTCGTAGCCGGCGACCAGGTCAGCGAACCGCATGCCCGCTGCCCCGCGTCACCGCCGAGCGGAGCGCGGCCAGGTTCGTCGCCACGTCGCCCTGGCCGAACACCGAGTTCCCGCAGACGAAGAAGGTCGCGCCCGCCTCGGCCGCCACCGCCGCCGTTTCGGCCGTGATCCCGCCGTCGACGGAGACGTCCGTCCCGGTCCCCAGCCGGTCGACGAGCTCGCGCGCCGCCCGAAGCTTCGGCACCGCCTCGGGGAGGAACTTCTGCCCGGAGAAACCGGGGTGCACGGTCATCACGAGCACCTGGTCGAGCCGCTCGACCCACCGCTCGACCCGCTCGAACGGCGTCTCGGGGCGGAGGGCGCAGCCGACCTGCACGCCGAGGTCCCGGCCGAGGCCGAGCAGCGCGTCCGGGTCGGCGTCCGTCTCGCGGTGGAAGACGAGGGTCGAGCCCCCGGCGTCGGCGAACACCGGGAAGTACTTCACCGGGTCCGTGATCATGAGGTGGATGTCGAGCGGGAGCCGGGTGTGGGCGCGCACCGCCCGGACGAGCGCCGGACCGAACGAGAGGTTCGGCACGAAGTGGCCGTCCATCACGTCCAGGTGGAACGCGTCGGCGCCGGCGGCCGTCGCGGCGTCGACCGCCGCGTCGAGGGCGCCGAAATCGGCGCTCAACAGCGACGGGGCGAGCCGGAGCGTCCGACCCGGCCGCACGGGAGCGGCAGCTGGTATCAGTATTTATACTACCTTCCCGCTCCAGCGGCGGGCTTGGGCGCGAGCGCGCCCGGGCGCCGTTCAGGGACGGAAATCATGCAGACGCGACCGAACCGGAGATGGGGGAACTCTCGGGCACTGAGCACGGCGACCGGCGCGGTGATCCTCGCGATCATCGTCATCGTGGGCGGCGTGGGATCGTTCGTCGCCTTCAACACGGTCTCGTCGAAGCCGAGCTGCGAGCCGTCGACCAGCCCGGCGTGTGCGGTGTCCTCGAACCCCAACGACCTGAAGATCCTGGCGCCGCTCTCCTCGGCACTCACGGGCGCTTCCCTACCCTTCACCGTCCTCCCTCCCACCGGCGAATCCTTCTCGAGCTACACGTTCCATTTCGGTAACGGCGCGAACGTCACCACGTCCAGCACCTCGGTGGACTACGTCTACACGAACCCGGGCACCTACTTCGTCTCGGTCACGGCGACCCTGAACGGCGTGACCCACACGAACTACCAGGCGCTCACCAAGGTGACGGTCGCGACCTCCTACACCTCGGACCCGACGGGCATCTTCCCCACCTCGGTGGGCGAGGTGATCTCCAACACGACCAGCTCCTCGGGCGCGACCGCCGTCATCCACACCGGCGACACGCTCACCCTGAACGGCGCGTACACCCTCGCGCCGACGAACCCGGCCTACTCGCTCGCGACCCCGTCGTTCACCAACTCGGCGGGGATCACGGGCACGATCACGACCAACCCGGCGTCGGCGACCGGCACGTTCACCTTCCCGACCCCCGGCTTCTTCACCGTGACGTACGTCGGCTCCGCGACCAGCACGACGGAAACCCCGGCGACGGCGTACCAGAACTACACCTGGACGATCGCGGTCGCGCCCACGACCTCGAACTACGCGCTCGCGGGCTCGGCGGCCACGACCTCGACGCATCCGGGCCAGATCATCTCCTACGAGACGATCACCGGCGCCCACACGTTCGACCCCGCGATCGACTACGAGACCGCCGGCTACGAGGTCATCCTCAACACCTACGAGACCCTCAT
This sequence comes from Thermoplasmata archaeon, assembly GCA_030037265.1. Lineage (GTDB taxonomy): Archaea > Thermoplasmatota > Thermoplasmata > Lutacidiplasmatales > UBA184 > JAKIWV01. The sequence continues at coordinate 9,384 of JASHRQ010000015.1, forward strand.
CATGTACAACGGCTCGGCCGCGGGACCGAACCCGACGGACTTCGTCCCGCAGCTCGCGACCTGCGTGCCGGGGAGCGGGCAGTGCACCGCGCTGTACGGCACCGACCTCATCGACGGGTCGAACTACACGTTCGTGATCGACCCGAACGCCCAGTTCTACGACCCGACCACGGGCGCCCACTGGGGGGTCTACCCGACGGACGTCTACTTCTCCGTCCTCCGGACGATGGGCTTCGCGCAGTACCCGTCGATCGCGACGACGGCGGGCTGGATCCTGTCGCAGGCGCTCCTGCCCGGCGGGAACTCCTCGTGGGACGGCGGCGAGCACGGCCTGTTCAACAACACGCCCCAGAACATGCTCGACTCGATGTCGATCAACGACAGCGCGTGGTGCCCGGCGATCGCCCTGTCGGAGGCGCACGGCTGCATCACCTTCCACGCCAACGGGACGAACGCCTTCGGCAACGCGTGGCCCGAGTTCCTCGAGTTCATCGCGGACGCCGAGGGCGCCGGCGTGGAGTCGGCGGGCTGGGTCAGCGGGTCCGGCACGAACGGCGGGCAGAACGGGATCCCGTACTGGACCGAGGGGAACGTGTCCGGCAGCGGCGACCACCCGGTCTACCTGCCCGGCGGCACCGACCTCACGACCACGAACAGCACCGCGTTCCAGACCTACGTCGCCTCGATCCCGGACACCGGCTACGACACCTGGGAGCAGAGCTACGTCAACCCGGCGACCGGCGCCTACTCGGGCAACAGCCAGTGGAACGTCGTGGCGTCCGGGCCGTACTACCTGTTCAACACGCAGATCCACACGTCGTACGAGCTGAAGGCGAACCCGTACTACGTGGCGAATCCGAACTGCAACTACACGGGCTGCGAGCCCGCGCCCGGCACGTACGCGAACCAGGTGACCGTCTACTGGGAGACGACGCCCACGCCGGGCGAGACGGCGCTCGCGAGCGGCGCGGCGGACTTCGCCGAGATGCCGGCGGGCGACACTGCGCTCCTGCTGCAGCTGACGCAGGAGGGGAAGGCGACGTCGCTGGTCGTCCCGACGATCAGCACGATCGACGTCTTCTTCAACCTCGCCGTCAACGAGACGCTGAAGTACATGTTCACCTCGACTCCGATCAACATCCCGTCGGACTTCTTCGCCTCGGAGGGGCTCCGGCAGTTCTTCATCAACGCCTACCCGTACGCGGCGATCGAGCAGCAGGTCCTGACGAAGGACGGCATCCAGTACGGGTTCGGCTACGGCGGCGCGATCCCGCAGTTCATGGGCAACTACTACCCGTCGAACATCCCGTGGCCGCTCGGCAATCCCAACCCCGACGCGAACATCGTCGGGACCGCCGGTTGGTGGTGGGCCCAGATCCGGAACGCGTCGAGCCCGTGGTACGACCCGGAGGTCGCCGCGTGCACGCCGGCGAACCCGTGCGAGTTTCCGATCTACGGGCAGCTGTCCGATCCCGACGGGGACCAGCGGCTCACGCTGTTCATCAACGAGGTGAGCTCGCTGACGGGCGGAGCGATCAAGATGAACCTGGTCGACATCACGTTCGTCGAGTTCCTGACCTGGTCCGAGACCGAGCCGGGCGGCTCGCCGCTCACGATGACGGCGGAGACCGGCTGGATCCCCGACTACCCGGACCCGACCGACTACGTGGTCGCGTTCTACTACCCCGACTCGACCTACACCGGGTACTCGGCGCTGAACGAGACGATCTCGCTCTACAACACGACCCTGCCGGGCGGCGCGGCGTGCCCCACGGACGCGAACTACTACCTCAACATCTCGACGGAGCTGCCGAGCTCGGACGGCTACGTGCCGCAGAGCTGTTCCGGCGCCGCGTACCACGCGATGCTGGACCTGCTGTACGAGGCCGGCCCGCTGAACGCCGGACCGCTCCGCGTGATGCTGTACGACCAGGCCGAGCAGATCGCCTTCCAGCTGGGACTGCAGATCAACCAGTACCAGTCGACGGAGGTGTTCCCGATGGCGTCGTGGATTAACCCCTCGTCCCTGAACACGAACATCATGATCGCCGGCGGGTACGTGAGCATCTGGTACAACATCCGCGGGAACGGCGTCGTCGCGTCGCCGACCACGTAGGGACCCGGGGCCGTCCAACCCGTTCCGGACCCCGGCGGGGCGACGCCGACCGTCCCGCCGGCGGGCGCGCCCCGGCGCGCGGACCCTACAGGAACTCCCGGGCGTCGGGCAGCTGGCTTTCGGCGTCGGGGAACGGGTCGAGGCCCGCAAGGATCCGCTGCGTCTCGGGCGTCCACCGGCCGTAGCGCCGGAGCCTCAACCAGGTCGGGCGGAAGGGAGCGGTCGCCCGCTCCCTCTCCGGGTCCGGGCGGTACCAGAGCCACCGGAACGCGAGGACCTCAAGGTAGAGGGCCCCGGCGAGCGACAGCACCAGCGCGGGGACGTCGAGCGGGCTCAGCCAGGAGGCGGCGACCCAGACGTCCAGGATGAAGAACCCGAGCCCGCCGATCCACACCTTGAGGAACGACCAGTAGAACCAGTCGCGCCACGAGGCGCCGGGCTCGGCGAGCGCCTCGCTGCGCTCGTCGCCCGCGAGCTTCGGGAGACCGAACGGGCCGACCTCCGGAGGGGACGACATCGCACGGCCGGGACCGGCTCACGCCGGCGGGGCGGGCGCCTCCGGAACGGTGGGGAGCGGCGCCTCGGTCGCGGCCGCCGACCCCGCGCCGGGCTCGGAGCCCGGGGCGGGGTACAGATGGCAGGCGACCCAGTGGCCGGGGCGCGCCTCCCAGAGCGGCGGGTCGACCTTCGAGCAGACCGGCATGACCGCGGGGCAGCGCGTGTGGAACCGGCAGCCGGACGGAGGGGCCGCCGGGCTCGGGACGTCCCCCTGGAGCACGATCCGCTCGCGCCGGACCTCCGGGTCCGGGATCGGGATCGCCGACAGGAGCGCCTGGGTGTAGGGATGCATCGGGCGGGCGAACAGCGACTCCGTCGGCGCCCGCTCGACGATCTGGCCCAGGTACATCACGGCCACCCGGCGCGACATCGCGCGGACGACGGACAGGTGGTGCGAGATGAACAGGTACGACAGGTCCTGCTCGCGCTGGAGCCGCCGGAGGATGTTCAGGATCTGCGCCTGGACCGAGACGTCGAGCGCGCTCGTCGGCTCGTCCAGGACGATGAACTCGGGACGCGGGGCGAGCGCGCGCGCGATGCCGATCCGCTGGCGCTGGCCGCCCGAGAACTCGTGCGGGAACCGCCACAGGTGGTCCGAGTCGAGGCCGACGTCCCGGATCAGCTCGAGCACCCGCTGGTGGCGCTCGGTGCGCGTGCCGATGTGCTGGATCGCGAGCGGCTCCGCCACGATGTCCCGGATCAGCATCCGCGGGCTCAGGCTCGAGAACGGGTCCTGGAAGACGATCTGCATCTTGCTCCGGAGGTTCCGGATGCGGCTGCCGTGCATCCGGTAGATCGACGACCGGTCGGCGAGGCCGTTCAGCTCGCGCACGAGCGGGGGCGTCAGCGCCTCCCCGTTCGCGTGGCCCAGCACCGGGTCGAGCTGGTCGTAGATCGCCCGGATCCGCTCCGCGTCCGCGGCGGAGGGCCGGAAGTAGACGTGGCCGCTCGTCGGCTCGATCAACCGGAGCAGGAGCCGGCCGACGGTGGTCTTGCCGCAGCCGGTCTCGCCGACGAGGCCGAGCGTCTCCCCGCGGCCGATGTCGAAGCTCACGCCGTCGACGGCGCGGACGTCGCCGATGTGCGTCGCGAAGAGGCCCCCGCGGATCGGGAAGTACTTCCGCAGGTTCCGGACCGACAGGAGCGGGGGGCCGGCCGGTCCCTCCGGCATCGACGCGCTCGTCCGTCCCTCCCCCCTACGCGCGGTCCTCGGGACCGTGGTAGAGGTAGCAGGCGACCACGTGGTCCTCGCCCTCGACGGTCATCGGCGGCCGCTGCTCCTTGCAGATCGGCATGGCGTGCGGGCACCGCGGATGGAACCGGCAGCCGGTGGGCGGGTTGATCAGGTTCGGCACCGAGCCGGGGATCGACTCGAGGCGCTTCCCCGGGTCGTCCATCCGCGGGATCGAGTTGAGGAGCCCCTGGGTGTACGGATGGAGCGGGCGGCGGAACAGGTCCCGCACCGGGGCGATCTCGATGACGACGCCCGCGTACATCACGCAGACGCGGTCGACGACCTCGGCGATGACGCCCATGTCGTGGGTGATGAGCAGGATCGACGAGCCGACGCGCTGCTTCAGGTCCCGCATCAGCTCGAGGATCTGCGCCTGGATCGTCACGTCGAGGGCGGTCGTCGGCTCGTCGGCGATCAGGAGCGCCGGGTCGGCGGAGAGCGCCATCGCGATCATCACGCGCTGGATCATGCCGCCGGACAGCTCGTGGGGGTAGCCGCGGGCGACGTTCACCGGGTTCGCGATCGAGACGCTCTCGAGCAGCCGGACCGTCCGCCAGAACGTCTCGTCGCGGAGCGGCCGTCGGACGTACGACCGGATCCCCCAGAGGCCGAAGTAGAAGGTGCGGAGCCTAAGCGCCAGGATCCGGAACTGGGCCGCCCGCCGGCGGACCGCCATCGGCCGCTCCTCGCGCATCTCGGCGAGGTAGATCGACCGGAGGTCGCGGCGCAGCTCCATCACCCGCCGCTCGCGGCGGAGGAACGCGCGCTGGAGGCCGGACGGCCGTCGGTGCCGCAGCGCCCCCCGGAGGTCCGCCGCGTTCGCCTCGGCGTCCCCGAGCCCGCCGCGGAGCCGGTGGAACGCCTGGGTGGCGAACGAGGGGAGGTTCACGGCCTCCCCCAGCCGCCGGCAGGCCGCCCGGAGCCGCTCCGGGTTCCGGTCGCGGGCGACCTCGGCGCAGGCGTCGATCTCGGCGGCCGCCTCCGGGGCGGCGGGGTGGGCGCCCAGGATCCCGTCGATCACCTCGGGGCCGCGGTGGAGGAGGAGCGCCTCGGTGATCTGGTCCCAGACGGCCATGATCGGGTTGAGGGCGGCCGTCGGCTCCTGGAAGATCATCGAGATCCCGCCGCCGCGGACCGCCGCCATCCGCTCCTGCGACAGCCGGACCCGCCCGAACGACCGGCGGACCTTCACCCGGTTCGTGTGGCGGACCGGCTTGAACTTCGCCTCGTGCTCCAGCCCGAACAGGAGGTTGACGTCCCGGAACCGGATCTCGCCGCTCATGATCCGGCCCGGCGGGTCGGAGATGAGCTTCACCACCGAGAACGCAGTCACGCTCTTCCCGCAGCCGGTCTCCCCGACGAGGCCGAGCGTCTCGCCCTGCCGGATCGCGAACGAGACGCCGTCCAGCGCCTTCACCACCCCGTCGTAGGTGTAGAAGTACGTCCGGAGGTTCCGGACCCGTAGGATCACCTCCGGCGCCGCAGCCGCCGCGGCGGAGGCGGGGCCGGCGTCGCTGCCGGCCTCGGGCGGGAGACCGCGGTCCGGTAACGGGACCTCGGCGCCGGACGCGACCGGGGATGGGGTGGCCGCCGACGTGACCGCCTACCTCCTCAGCCGGGGGTCCAGCGCGTCGCGGAGGCCGTCGGAGAGGAAGTTGACCGCGATGGCGAACAGGAAGACCGTGAGCCCGGGGAACAGGATCTGCCACCACGGGAAGGTGCAGGAGGTGGAGATCTGGCAGAGCAGCACCTGGGCGGAGACGAACTCCTGCGAGACCGCCTTCGCGGTGATCGTCCCCCACTCGGGGAACAGCGCCGTCGGCCAGATCGGGTAGCCGAGGTAGATGATCGTCCCCAGGTAGATCGGGATCGTGCCGACGTCGAGCGAGAACTGGACGAGCACCGGGTAGACGCTGTTCGGGATGATGTGCCGCACGAGCACCCGGCCGGGGCGGGCGCCGCTCGCCTTGGCGGCCTCGATGTACTTCTGCTCGCGCGTGACGAGCACCTGCCCGCGCACGATGCGCGTGTAGAACGGCCACCAGGTGACGACGAACGCGCCGATCAGGATCGCGAGGCGCCCGTACAGGGTCGACGTGAAGCCGCCGAGCTGTCCCGCGACGGACAGGACGACGAGCACCAGCAGGAGCGCCGGGATCGAGAGGAAGATGTCCGTGAACCGCATGATCACCTCGTCGGTGAGCCCGCCCAGGTACCCCGCGAGCGCGCCGAGCAGGAGCCCGATGAGCGCCCCGCTCCCGACGATGGCGATGGAGATCGAGAGCGACCACGGCGCCCCTTTGATGAGCCCGGTCGCGGTGTTGTAGAACAGGTTACCGCTCGGCACCTCCGTGAGCGACCCGAGCGGGAACGACCCGATCGATAACGGCCGCAACGAGACCGTCGGCGCGAGCAGCGAGGGCTCCTCGGCCGGGACCGCGTAGCAGTTCGGCCCGGGGGGCGTCCCGCCCAGCGCGTAGGTGCAGACGGTGTTGCAGATCCCGGACGAGTTGCCGGTGCTCCCGGGGTAGTACGACCCGCAGTAGATCGTGAGCGACTCGTTGGGTCCGGGGTAGAACGGGGCGACGAGCGCGATGATGAGGAAGAACAGGATGACCACGAGGCCGGCCATCGCGAGCGTGTTCTGGCGGAAGAAGTAGGCCGTCCGCTTGAGCTGGGCGACCCGGGGGCTCGGCCGCCGGCCCGGCGAGGCGGCGCGGCTCCGCGCGGCGCCGGGGAGCGGGCGCGCCGCCGGGACGGCTCCGCCGGACGGCGCGGCCGGCGGCGGCTCCGGGCCCGGCGGGTTAGCGGATCCGGCCACGGCTCACCCCAGCCGGACCCTCGGGTCCAGGTACGCGTACAGGATGTCGACGATGATGTTCGCGGCGACGACGATGATCGTGAACAGTAAGGTGGTGCCGAAGATGAGGCCGAAGTCCTGGGGCGGGAGCACCGAGTAGGCCAGCACGAGCCCCACGCCCTTCAGGTTGAAGATCAGCTCGGTGATCGGGAACCCGCCGATGAAGAAGGCGAACGTGAGGCCGAGCACCGTGATCGTCACGTTGAGCGAGTTCCGGCCCGCGTGCCGACGGATCACCGTCCGCTCCGGGACCCCCTTCGACCGGGCGGTGCGGATGAAGTCCAGGTTCATGACCTCGAGCATGCTGTTCCGCACGAACCGGAGGATCCCGGCCATCGAGGTGAACGCGATCGTGAGGGCCGGGAAGATGATCCGGCGGATCGTGTCCCACGCGAGGTAATAGTCCCCGTGGATCAGCGCGTCGATCGTCGGGAAGTGGGTGGGCGACGTCTGGAAGTTCGGCCCGATCCACGCCGGCTGCACGCCGAAGTACGGCGCCGCGTTGTAGGGCGGACAACTCCAGACCGGCCACGAACCGTACCATAAGAAGTACGGCGTCGTCGTCCCGCTGCAGATCGCGTGGTAGCCGCCCGACAGGAGGGCGAGCGCGAGCAGCACGAGGATCGCGAGCAGGAACGGCGGGAGCGCGAAGCCCGAGAACGACATCACGCGCGACGCCTGGTCGATGGGGCGGTTCCGGTAGACCGCCGACAGGTTCCCGAGCGGGATCGAGAACAGGAGGATGAACAGGAGCGACAGCGCCGCCAGCTCGAGCGTGTACGGGAGGTACCACGACAGCACCGTCAGGACGGGGGTCCCCGTCCCGATGCTGAGCATCGAGGTCGCCGCGCTGTCGGCCCCGGTGAATCCCCAGTGCCCCGTGAAGCTGTCCACGACGTACTTCCCCCACTGCACCGGGATCGGCAGGTTGAGGCCGAGCGCCTTCGTGCCGTGGACCCACCACGGGTTCGGGCACTCGGTGGCCCCCGGGTACGGGGGCTTCAGCCCGAACCGCTCGCAGTCGACCGTCGGGCCGTCCCCGAACTTCGACGGACCGAAGTAGGACAGGATCCGGATGCTCTTCGGCAGGGCGGACACCAGGGCGAAGGTGATCGACATCACCCCGATGATCACCGGGACGACGAGGAGCACCCGTCGCACGATGTAGACCCACATCTGCATTTGCGACGTCCCCCCGGACGGAGTCAGAACCCGCGCTCGATTCGGAAGCCCCTATTTACGCCTTTTAACGGCAATCCCCCCGACCCCCCGCCCGGGCGGCCTTGGATGGGCAGGGGGTCGGGGCCGTCCGACCCCCTACAGCAGCGGGAGCGAGCCGGTCACGCGGTCGAGCTCCGTCTCGGGCGCCGGGCCGATCCCTAGGCAGGTCCGGGTGCCGGGCGCCACCTCGGTGAGGCCGGCATCCTCCACCCAGACCGTCGGGAGGCCGAGCCGATCCGCCTGGCGTTCGAGCGCCTCCAGCTCGGCGAGGGTCAGCGCCCGGAGGGCGATCTTCTTCTGGCCCTGCCGGAGCCAGCCGTCGACCCAGTCGGGGTGGCGCCGGGCGGCGACCTGCGTCAGCAGCACCGCGGCGTGGGCGACCTGGACGGCGGCCTTGCCCGGCGAGAGCCGGATCTCGCCCCGCACGACGATCGACATCTTGTAGGCGACCTCCGGAGCCCCCTTACGCGCCATACTCGGCCTCCCGCCGCCGCTTGATCTCCTCCACCCGGCGCTGGACGTCCGCGAGGTCGGCCTCGAGCCGGGACCGCTCCCCGCCCTCGGGACGCTCGGTCCGGAGGGCGTGACGGAGGCGGCGCTCCTCCCGCGTGAGCGTCTGGAGCTCCCGGACGAGCCGGGCCGGGTCGTCCGTCCCGGGCTCCGGGGCGAGGTCCGGGCCGACCGGGGGGGTGCGCGAGAACGCGCCCCGGGCGACGGCCACGGCGCCGGCGACCCCCGCGATCCCTGCCAGGATCCCCTCCAGCAGCGGGTCGCTCCACTGGACGAGGAACAGGTTCCCCGGGAGGGCGCCGAGGGCGAACCCCACGAGGATCGTGAGCGCCACGCTCCCGACCAGGCTCAGCGCGCCGACCTCGACGGCGCGCAGCAGCGCCTCCTCCCCCCGGATCCGCCACTCCGGGAACAGCGCCTTCGTGACGGCGTACCCGGGGAGGACGAACAGGAGGAGCCCCCCCAGCACCGCCTCGGGGACCGATGCGGTCATCGTCCCCGCGTCACGCCTTGAGCTCGCCGCCCGCCATCTGGCGCTCGAGCTGGCGTCGGAGCTTCCGGTTGCTGGCGATGCCGTGGGCGGCCTTCCGGGTGGTCTCCCAGAACTTCAGCAGCTGGCGGACCTCCTGGGGCTTCTGTCCGCTGCCGTGCGCGATCCGTCGGATCCGGTCCCCCTTGATGACCATCGGATGGTCGAGCTCGTCCGGCGTCATCGAGTCGAGGATCGCCCGGAACCGCCGGAGGCGGGCCTGGGAATCCTCCACCTGCTTCTCGTCGATCTTCCCCTGCCCGAACGCCGGGAACAAGGAGACGATCTTCGAGAACGGCCCCATCTGCCCCAGCGAGTCCAGCTGGACCCGCATGTCGCGGAGCGAGAACCGCCCGGCCATCAGCTTCTCGGCGACCTTCTCGGCCTCGGCCTTGTTGGACAGCTCCTCGAACCGCTCGAGGAGCGTCTGGATGTCCCCCATCCCGAGCAGCCGCGAGACGAACCGGGTCGGGTCGAACCGCTCCAGCTCGTCCAGGTGCTCGCCCGTGCCGATGAACAGGATCGGCGCCCCGGTCGCCGCGACGGCGGAGAGGGCGCCCCCGCCCTTCGCGGACCCGTCGAGCTTCGTGAGGATCACGCCGGTGAGGCCGACCGCCTCCTGGAACGCCTGCGCGCTCCGCCCGGCGCTCTGGCCCATCGCGGCGTCCAGCACGAGCAGCGTCTCGTCCGGACGGAACGTCGCCCGGACGCGCTGGAGCTCGGCGATGAGCTCCGGGTCGATCCCGGTGCGGCCCGCGGTGTCGACGATGACGGCCATGTGGGGCGGGAACCGGGCCACCGCCTCCTCCACGATCCGCTCGGCGTGCGCCTCGCCCCGGTGCGTGTGGAACTCCGCGCCGACCCGCTTCGCGAGCTGCTCCAGCTGGTCGATCGCCGCGGGCCGGTGGATGTCCGCGCCGACCAGGCCCACGCGGACCCCCTTCTTCTGGTAGTACCGGGCGAGTTTCCCGGCGGTCGTCGTCTTGCCCTGCCCGAACAGCCCCGCGAGCAGGATCCGCTGCGGCTTCACCTCGAACGCCCGGTCCTTGCCGAGGATCCCCCGGATCTCCTCGTAGATGATGCGGATGAGGAAGTCCCGGACGCTGGCGCCGGCGGGCGGCTTCTCCTCCCGCGCGCGCTTCTTGACGCGCCCGGTGAGGTCGAGCGCGAGCTGGACGTTCACGTCCGCCTGCAGCAGCGCCCGCTGGATGTCGCGGACGACCTCCGCGATCAGCGCCTCGTCGACCGTGTTGCTCCGGGCGATGCGCTGGAGCACGCCGCGCAGCGACTTGCCCAACGATTCGAGGACCATCGCCCGCCCGTCCCGACGCGGCCGTCGGGGCTCCGCGCCGGAGAGGAGGGCCGCCCCTCATTACACTTGGCGCCGATCGGCCTGCCGCCGCGGGGCCGGCCGCCCCCCGGCGGCCGCGGGCCCTCCGCCGGTCCGCCCAAGTTAAGCCCTCCGCCCGGCTAGAATGACCGACGGACCATGGCGAGCGCTGCCCCGACGGCCCCCCGCCCTACGCCGCCCAAGCTCAACCCGGTGCGGGTGCCGATACCGGAGGAGCCGGTCGACGCCCGGACGAAGGGGTTCGGCGAGATCCTGCACGCCTACTCGCGCGAGGAGGCCGTGCTCGAGGCGAAGCGGTGCATCCAGTGCCGCCGGCCGTGGTGCGTGGAGGCGTGTCCGATCACGCAGGACTGCCGCGAGTACATCAAGCTGGTCGCCGAGGAGAAGTTCGACGAGGCGGCGCGCGTCACCGTCCGGGACGACCCGCTCGCCACGTCGCTCTGCAAGGTCTGCTACCGGTACTGCGAGGAGTGGTGCGTCGTCGCGAAGAAGGGGGTCCCGATCGCGATCCGGCAGCTGAAGCGCGCGGCGCTCGAGCTGGGGAACTCCGACCTCGCGTACGTCCCATCCGCTCCGACGCACCAGCGGGTCGCCGTCGTCGGCGGCGGTCCGGCCGGGATCATGGTCGCGTGGGAGCTCGGGCTGCGCGGGTACTCGGTCACCGTCTTCGAGCAGGAGGCGAAGCCGGGGGGGCTCATGCGGACGATCCCGGCCTACCGGATGACCGACGACGACACGCGGGCCGACCTCGCGCGGTTCCGGAATCTCGACATCGTCTGGAAGACGGACCTCCGCGTCGGGCGGGACCTGGACCCGGCGGAGCTGCTCCAGCAGGGGTACCGCGCGGTCTGCGTCGCCGTCGGCACGTCCACGCACCGGGTCCTGGACCTGCCCGGCGAGGAGCTCCCGGGCGTCATCCCGGCGCTGGAGTTCCTGAAGGCGATCCACCGGGGCGAGCCGCCGACCCTCGGCCGGGACGT
>JASHRQ010000103.1 GCA_030037265.1 Thermoplasmata archaeon
CCCGCCCGCGCTCGCCGGGGAGCGCGACCGGTCGGCGGCGGGCGGGGGGTCCGGTCGGCCACGACCTTACGGCACCGACAGCGCCAGGGGGCGAATGACCTGCTGCCCGAACCGCTCCATCTCCTCGCGCTGCGGGCTGAACTGCAGGAGGAGGAGGTCGACCCCGGCGGCTCGGAACCGGGCGACCTGCTCGCGGACCGTGGCGGGCGTCCCCACGAGGCCCGCGCGGAGCCCCCGGTTCGACACCGAGTACTCCTCGATCGACATCGGCCGCTCGAGCTGCGTGCCGGCCAGCCATTGCTGGTAGTTCGCGAAGCCGGCGGCGTGGCCCCGGACGTCGGTGATCCGGCGGACCTCCTCGGCCGCTTCCGCCGCGGAGTCCCGCACGCACGCGTACCCGGCGACCCCGAACGTCAGCGGCGGGAGGCGCAGGGCGGCGCGCCGCGAGCGCATGTCCCGGATCTTCTCCGCGATGCGCTCGGGCGGGTCTCCGTGCATCAGGTACGCGTCGCACTTCGCCGCGATCAGCGACTTGGCGGCCTCCGATTCCCCGCCCGCGTAGATCGTGGGCCGCGGCCGGCGCACCGGCTTCGGTTCGAGGACGGTGTTCTCCGAGCGATAGAATCGGCCCGAGTACGAGAACGAGGCGTTCGACCAGACGCCGTCCACCACGTCCAGCCATTCCGACGTGCGCGCGTACCGCTCGTAGTGCGCGTCGAACGAGACGTCGTACATCCGCGCCTCCTCCTCCCACCAGGACGACACCACGTTGAGGGTGAGGCGTCCGCGGCTGATGTGGTCGATGTTCGCCGCCTGCTTCGCGAGCAGCGTCGGCAGGTGGAAGGTCGGCCGCACCGCGACCATCAGCTCGAGCCGGCGGGTCACGGCCGCGAGCGCGGCCGCCGTCGACCAGGCGTCGAGGGCGGGGGCCCGCACCCCCTTGATGTCGTTCAGGTTGAGCTCGGCGACGAGCGTGAGGTCGTACCCGAGCTCCTCGCTGCGGAGGGCGAGGTCGCGCACGTAGGGCCAGCTCGCCTCCATCCGCTCGTCCTCGACGTTCCGGAGCCAGCCGCCGAAGACCGGCAGCCAGTAGCCGAAGCGGAGGGGCCGTGGCTCATCGTCGGGCAGCGTCGATCGTCTCCTCGAGGAAGTCGACCAGCCGGACGAACGGGTCGAACCCGACGACCGTCGGCGCGTCCGCCACGAAGTTCGAGAGCGCGTTCACGTCGTAGTAGTACACCTGGCCGTCCCGGTCGTCGACGAGGAACTCGACCCCGCCGACGTCGATCCCGGCGCCCCGGGTGATCGACTCGACGGCCCGGACGATGGCGGCCGGCGGCTCGTACCCCTCGACCCGCAGGCCGGCCTTGCTCGCCTCCACCACGCAGCCCGGGGCGGCCAGCTCCTGGCCGCCGGTCGTCTGGCAGATATCGGCCGGGCACAGGTCGAACGTCTGGCCGCTCAGGTAGACCCGGATGCCGTACAGGTACCGCCCGTTCAGGGTCTCGACCCGCGTGATGAAACCGCCCCGCGCCGGGAGGAACTCCTGCACCAGCGCGACGTGGTCGAATCCCAGCGTGAGCTGCCGGCCCTCGACCGCGCGTTGGAGGTCCTCCGGCCGGTCGAAGCGGACCACGCCGGCGCCGCTGCCGCCGACGTTCGGCTTGACGATCACCGGGAACCGGAGGTCCCGGGCCGCGCGGGGCGCCTGCTCCGGAGCGTGGATGACGCGGCTCTTCGGGAACGGCAGCTCCAGCGACCGGAGCAGCGACAGCTGCAGCGCCTTCGACAGCTCGTGCCGGAACGCCGTCGACCCGTTGACGACCCGCGTGCCGAGCGACTCGAGGTAGCCGAGGTAGCTCAGCGTATAGAACAGGCCGCTTCCGTGCTCGCGGCGCCACGCCGACGGGCTCATCCGGTTGAACAGGACCGGCCAGGAGGGGTCTCGGGATCCCGGGTCGAACGAATGCTCCGGGGCGTGCAGCTTCACGTACCCCACGCCTCGGCGGTCGAGCTCGGCGAACACCTTCTCGAACCACGCCGGGTGCTCGTACAGGATCGCGAGGTCGGGCGAGCGCGGGGCGCGCTCGGCGGCCGAGGGGGCCCGGATCCCAGTCTTCACGGCGCTCATGGGCGATTGGCAACGGCCGCGAGGCAGCGACCTCGGGGCGCCCGCGCGACCTGGGTGGGCGGCATAAAGGCGGCGTTCCCCACAGTCTACGCACACGAGAGCAACCGGTGCGCCCGCCCCGCCCGGCGCGCCGTCGGGAGTCTCCGGGGCGACCCGCGCTCGGAGGCCCTCGGACTCGTCCTCGCGACGCTCCCAGGGACCCTCCCCGTTAGACTTACACACTGTCCCGACCGACGGGAGGGGCGGCGAGGCGCGCGGAGCGACTCCATGGCTTACTTCGCGGTCGTGAATGAGAGCGGACCCGCGTGGAACCCCTCGCGCTCGCGACGCGACCAGGCGGGGTGGGCCGAGCACGCGGCGTACATCGATGGCCGCGCGTCCGAGGGGTTTTTCGTCCTGGTCGGCCCGTTGTCCCCCACCAAGTCGCTGCTGATCGTCGAAGCGGAGAGCGAAGCCGTCGTCCGAGCCCGGCTCGCGGAGGATCCGTGGCGACGGAGTCGTACGCTCCGTCTCGTTTCGGTCGAGCCCTGGGAGGTGCTGGTCGGCAAGGAACGCCTGGCCAGCTCGCCCGGATAGCGCGCGCGGCCCTCGGTCCCATGCGGGACCCCGCCGGCTCCCGAGTCCGCTCCGGCTCGGGACCCTCTCCGCGTCCAACCGATGCCGGCGGATCGCCGGGCCCGGGAGAGCACGCCGACCCCCGGACGCACGGACGGGACCCCGGGAAGAGGGGCCTACGGGGGGACGGGGGAGCGCGGGGCCGCGGGCCCGCCGACGATCCGCACCCCGACCACGACCAGCCAAAGCAGGGCCGGTGCAACGATCAGCCTCTCCAATCCTCCGAAACCCAACGGACCGTACTGATCACGGAAGAGGGAGGCGATGAGGGTCCCTCCGGAGATCGCCCCGCAGCCCAGCGTGAGCCAGCGGAGGCCGACCCAACGGGGATGGCCCGTCATGGAGACCCCGAGCAGGATCAGCGCGGCCGCGCTCCCTCCGAACGCGAGAAGCGCGCCGAGCCCGTGGGCCGCCCCGACGGTGTCCTCGGGGAACAGCCCGACGATCGCGGCTCCGATTCCCGCGACGACCAACAGGATCGACCCCGCCGTCGCCGTCCGGACCCGGGGAAGGAGCGGTAAGACCAGGATCGCCCCGACGGCCACGAGGGCGCCGAACCCGATGATCGAGGCGTTGAAGACGGCGTGCCACGGGGAGCAAACGTACGACGTCCCCATCGGGTTCTCCCGGCAGGACACCGCGCCGAGGTCGCTGATCGCGTTGTTCAGCACGTCGTACGGCGTGGTCCACGCCAGCTGAACGACGACCATCGCGACGACGAACTGCACCGCCCCGACGAGCCACAGCCATCCCCCGAGGCGGACCCGGCGAGGGGCGGACGGCGAATCCGGCGTCGTCGAGGGCGAATCCCTCCCGGGCACCGACATCGACACGGTGCCGTCCCTCCGACTCATAATGCTAGCTCGGGGATGCCGGACCGAACGACGCGCGGTCTGCCGCGGGTCGCGCTCGGGCGCCGAGGACCGTGAGGCGGTGGACGACCCGGGGGCGGGGAGTCGTCGGGGCACTCGGCCCGCGCCGTTTCCCCGGAGGGGCTCCGGTAAAGGACCCCGGCTTCCCTCGTCGACTCGTCGGTCCGACCCGGCGCGGGACGGTCAGCCGTCGGGACCCGCCGCTCTCCCGGCCGTCGGCGGAGCGACGGTCAGCACGATCCGCGGTCCGCCCTCTTCCGCGGACCACGCGGCCGCCACTTCGGAGAGTGGAACCACCCGCACGGGGACCTGCCAGTGGCCGGCCGCCGCCGCGTCGAACAGGCGGGACGCCGCGTCGAGCAGCCGGGGGACCGGCACGCTCCCGGTGCCGCTCCCCATGAGCAGGATCGCGGAGGCCCGGAGGACCTCGCTCGGCAGCGAGAGGTCGGCGCCGCTCGCGGAACCGATCTCGACGTACCGGACGGGAACTCCTTCCCCGCTGGCCCGCGCGGCCGCCACGAGCAGCCGCTCCGCGCTCTTCCCCCACAGATAGTCGAGGACCACGTCCACGCGGCCCGCGAACTGTCGTTCGAGCGCCCGATCGAGCTCGGACAGCTCCCCGACCAGCGACACCGTCTCGTCCGCGCCGAGCTGCGCCACCGCGGCCAGGGCGGCCGGGTTGCGGCCGGTCGCGATGACCTTGCCGGCGCCGAGCTGCTTTGAGACCTGCACGGCGAGGCGACCCGCGGTGCCGGTCGCCCCGTTGATCAGGACCGTCTCCCCGGGTCGGAGTTCGGCCCGCTCCGTCAGGACGGCCCAGGACGAAATACCGGGATTGGCGATCGCCGCCGCCGTTACGTCATCCAGACCCGGTGGCAGCGGGACACAGCGCGACTCCGGGACGACCGTCCGCTCGGCCATTCCCCCGTAGGGCGCACGGGGCAGGGCAAAGTAGACGCGGGTCCCGTTCTCGAGTCGGCCCACCCCGTCGACCCCGACCACGAACGGCACGCTCCCCGGCGCGGCGTAGTGCTTTCCGGCCGCCCGGCTCTTGGTCGTCCGGCTGATCGCCGAGGCGGTCACCGAGATCCCGCGCTCGCCGGGAGCGGCCACGGGTTCCGGGAACTCCTCGTACAGGGGGGCCCGACCCGGCGCTCGAACGACAGCGGCCTTCATGCGGACTCCCGGTCTCGTGGAGTGCATGGGTAAAAGGCCGGTGGGGCCCCGAGGGCACGCCCCGGGCCCCGCTCGGGGAATCCCTCCGCGTGGGGCCTGAGACTCTCGATGCAAGTCCAGGGCCTGGTCTGGCTCGGCACGCGGACCCCCGCCTACGCGGCGACGCGACGGTTCTTCGCCTCCACCCTCGAGCTTCCCGTCGGAAACGAGCGGCCGCACTTCGTTCGCTTCGACCTACCGGACGGTGGGGTGATCGAGGTGTTCGATGCGGCCGATGACCCGTACGCCCACTTCTCGACCGGGCCCGTGCTGGGGTTCCAGGTCGCGGACTTCGACCGGGCGCGGGACGAGCTCGCCGCCCGCGGCCATCCGCTCCTGCCGGGCGCGGGAGGAGAACGGGGCGACTACCGGTGGCAGCATTTCCGGGGGTTCGACGGGCTGGTGTTCGAGGTCGTCGACTACCCGCACCGGCCCGCCCCGACGGCGCCCGCGGGCCCGTTGCGGATCACGAGCCTCGTCTGGATGGGCGTCTCGACACCGGACCTCAACGCCGCGGCCCGATTCTACCGGGAGACCCTCGGGCTCCCGGTCGTGGAGGAGACGGCGGACCTCGTCGAGTGCCGGATGCCGGATGGGAGTTCCGTGGAGGCGTTCCGTCGGGGAAGCGAGATGGACCATCCCCACTTCCGGACGGGGCCGGTCCCGGGGCTCGGCGTGGGGTCGATCGACGACGCGATGGCGACGCTGCGGGCGCGCGGAGTGTCGCTCCTGCTCACCCGACGCCGCGAGTGGGGCGGCTGGGCCCACTTCCGGGCCCCGGACGGGAACGTCTACGAGCTGAAGGAGACCGCTCGGACCCACCGGGGGTGAGGACGCCCGCCGCGGCCGACCCGGATTCCCACGTTCCCCCAAGCGGAGAGGATGGCTCAGCCGGTCCGAGCACTTCCTAGGGTCCGTCCGGCGCGGGACCGGACTCTCCGCGGGAGCGCCGCTCCCCTCGGGAGGTCCGGTCGGCCCGCGGCTCGGCCCCGCCGGGCCCACAGGAGCACGCCGTACTCGGGCCCGAACAGGAATCGGTGGTGTCGGGGGACCCCGACCGTCCGCGCGACCGGCCGGAGGTCCGGGTGGTCGGTGCGGATCTCCGAGAAGCCGGCCGCCCGCGCGAATCGGACCAGCGCTCGGTCGTCATACAGTCTCGCGCCGCCCCGTCGCTTCGGACCGGCCGCGGGAGTCCCGTACGTCCGGGGCGTGCTCGTCCACGCCACGAACCGCCCGCCCGGGCGCAAGGTCCGGAACACCTCCCGGAACGCGCCCACGGGGTCGGGAAGCCACGGAAGGACCCCCGACATGACCGCGCACGTGAACCGCTCCCCGGGGAACGGCAGCGCCGCGGCATCCCCGTACCGGAGCTGTAGGCGGCCGTCGGCGAGCGCCCGCGCGTTCTGCTGCGAGGCGACCGCCAGCATGTCCGCGCTGTGGTCGACCGCGGCGGCGGTGCAGCCGGTCGCGAGCGCTCGCTTCAGGAGCGCCCCGCCGCCGCACCCCACCTCGAGCAGGACATCGTCCGGGCGGAGACCGAGCCCCTCGAGGATCGCCTGGAAGCCGGGTCGGTGGTAGACCGGTTCCTGGTAGAGGGCCCGGCTGGCGGGGCCCGACGGCCTCCGACCCCCCCGGTCGTCGGCCCACTCGACCAGTCGGCCCGGCGCGATGGCCAGCAGGAGCGGGACAACGACCTCGCTCGCGAGCCACCCCAGCTCCTGCTCCTCCCGGGGTGCGCCTCGCTGGCTCGCGCCGCCCGAGTGCTCGACCCGGACCAGAGTCCCCGCTCCTTCGGCCCGGCACTGAACCGTGAGCCGAGGGGCCGGCCCCGCCCCGGTCGCATCGGCTTTCCAGACCAGGCGGACCTCGTGCGGAGGGTCCCAGCGCTCGACGTGCCCGACCTCCTCGCCCGGCGACCGTTCCCGCGCCGCCCGGAGCCTTCCGCCGGGCTCGCTGTCAATGAGCCATCCCCGCTGCAGCAGGGCGGAGGAGATCTCTCCCCAGAGGACGGGGAACACGTTCCCGGGCGGACCCGACCCGTGGGACCGAATCTGGACCACGGCGGTCCTCGGAGCCGGCATCGCGCCGTTCGCCCAGCGCGGACGGGATTATCCCGCTTTGGCCGACCCCGGGCGTCCCGCCCGGGGACCGAGCCTCCCCGGGAATCCGAGGACGGGGACGGACCCACCCTCGGATCGTCGGGCTCGGGGGTCCGGGACCGGTGGCCCACGGAGCTCACGCGTACCGTTCCGGGGGCCGCTCGAACTCCGAGCGAAGCGCGTGGCGCCGGCCGTCCGCCGCGAGCGCCCGCTCGAACGGGGTCAGGTTCCGCAAGAAACCAAACCGGCGCCCCGCGTCGCCGGTGACCCTGAGTCGCAGGTAGGTTCCGCCCTTGAACACGAGACGGCTCAGCACGCCGGCCGCGTGCAGCGCGTCCAGGGCGTACAGGAGCACCACCTCCTGCTGGGCGATAGGGAGGTCGACCCCCACCCGGTCGGCGAAGCGATTGGCCGCG
>JASHRQ010000016.1 GCA_030037265.1 Thermoplasmata archaeon
GCGGGATCACCTCGACCGGCGGCAGCGGGTAGCCGTTCTCCCGGATGAGCCGCTCCTCCTCCCGGGTCTCGACGATGAGGCGCGCGGCGTCGGCGACGATCGGGGCGGCGAGCCGGCGGTCGTAGAAGCCGCGGACCTGCCGGCGCAGCCACCCCCCGTACATCGACCAGGACGGATGGTAGTGCGCGCTCAACACGTACGGCACCCCGGTCCGCCGGCGGTACGCGCGCGCGACGGCGGCGTGGTTCGTGCCGTACGTGTGCACGTGGAGGAGCTCCGGCCGGTCGCGCGCGAGCGCCGCGCGCAGGCCGCGGAAGAACGGGTAGTGGAGCTCCCCCGGCAGGCTCCAGGCGGGGAGGCGGTGGACGGTGAGCCCGGGGGGGCCCGGCGGCTCGACGAACGAGGGCGGCAGCGGCTGCCAGGGGAACTCCTGGTACAGGCGCGTGGTGTAGACGGTCACGCGGTGGCCCCGCGCCACGAGGCGGCGCGACACCTCGGCGACGTGCCGCTCGACCCCGCCCGGCGCGGGGGGGTAGCGCGTCGAAAGCTGCGCCAGCTCCACGGCGCGGGTCCTACCCGGCGCGCGGCTGCACCAGACGCTGGGCGTACTTCTTGTAGACCTCGGTCGCCCGCGCCACGGAGTCGATCTTCACGTACTCGTTGGCCTGGTGGGAGAGCTCCTCCTCGCCGGCCCCGAAGATCACCACGCGCGGGTTGACGAGCGAGTAGTGGACCGCCTCGGAGGCGTGGACGAGCACCGTGCTCTCCGCGCCGGAGATCTCCTTCAGGAGCCGGATGTACTCGGCCCCCGGGTCGAGCTGCACGGACGGCATCGACACGATGCGCCGGAGCGTGAACGGCGTCTTGATCCGGCGCAGGTGCTCCTCCACCTCGTGGTACAGCTGGTCCGGGGTGTACGGCGGCGGGAACCGGATGTCGACCTCGGCGACCGCCTTGTTCGGGACGACGTTCAACCGCATCCCCCCGTGGATCGTCCCGATGTTGATCGTGACGCTCCCGAGCTCCGGGTGCGCGATGCGCCCCTTGAACCCCTCGAGGGCGCGCAGGATCCGCATGAGCTTCGACACCGCGTTCTCGCCCAGGTGGGGCATCGCGCCGTGGGCGGCCTTCCCCCGGGTCTCGATCGCGAGGTCGAGGACCCCCTTCTCGGCGGCGGCGATCCGAAGCCCCGTCGGCTCCCCGACGACGATCGCCTTCCCCCGGCGGAGCGCGAGCGTCTTCGCGAGCGCCTGCGCGCCCTGCATCGTCGTCTCCTCGTCGGTCGACAGCGCGAGCGAGACCGGGATCTTGCGCACCACCAGGTCCTGCGCGGCCTGGAGCATCGCGATGACCGTGCCTTTCATGTCGGCCGCGCCGCGGCCGTACATCCGCCCCGAGGCGAGCTGGCTCTGCGAGAAGCTCCAGTAGTCGCCGACGGGCGGCGTGTCGAGGTGCCCGGACAGCACGATCCCGGCCTGGCCGTACTCCGCGAGCAGCGCGGGGTTCGTCGGGTCGCCGAGGAGCGTGTTCCGCATGTGGATCTGGTCGGTGAACGTCTGGACGTAGTCGAGCACCTCCTGCTTGTTCGCGCTCGGGTCGCTCGGGATCTTGATGAGCTCCGCGAGCATGTCGACCATCTGTCGTTTCATCGAGAATCCACGACCTGCCGGCCTTCCGCTCTATCGGAGAGATGCGACCGGCCTCCCAAGCGGAGGGGCTCTTTAACGGTTCGTGCGGCGCCGGAACGAGGGCCCGCCGGCGGGCGGCGGCGTCCGCTCAGCGCGGCGCAACGCGCGGCGAGACCGCTGCCCGGAAGGTGCCCGAGAACTCGACCACCACGTTGCTCCAGAGCGGGCCGAGCCCGCGCCGGTCGAACCGGAGCTCCCGGGCGACGAGCCATCCCATCCACTTCGGGAAGGTCGCGAGCTCCCGGCGCGCGAGCCGGAGCTCCTCCCGATGGAGCGCCGCGTCGTCGAGCACCCCGGCCGCGATCCGCCGGTCCCGCGCCGGGTCCGCGGGCGCGCCGACGAACTCCGCGAGCCGGCGGGCCGCGTCCGCGGGATTCCCGGTCACCTCGTCGAACGTGAGCTCCAGCGACGGGACGGTGGGGTGGGCGGCCCGGATCCGGGCGAGCCGGTCCGCGAACGCGGCCGCGATCCGGAGCCCCTCCGCGTCCGGCGTGCCGTCCCGCCGGGTGAGCGACCGCGCCACGGCGGCCGGGTCGCGCGAGACGAAGACGAACCTCGGGTCCGGCACGTACGGCAGGAGCGCCTCCAGCGTCAGCACGGTCCACGGGTCCTTCCACCCCCACCGCTCCCGCGTGGCGGCGCGGATCGTGGCCTCGATCTCCGCCGCGAGGGGCCCCGCGCGGGCCGCGACATCGGCGGACAGGGCCGCCTCGCGGACGCCGGCGACCCCGTAGCCGACGAGGCGGGCGTTGAGCCGGACGAAGTCGGGGTTCTCGTAGTGCCCGGTCGGGTTCGACCAGTGCCGCCCGACCCAGGCGTCGGAGGAGGCGTCGGCCGGCCCCATCCCGACGCCCAGCGCGTCCAGCATCATCGCCGCGACGGAGGTGCCGGACCGGTGCATCCCGAGGACGATGACGGCCGGCATTCACCACCGCGCCATCGCATTGAGGAAGTTCGCCACCTGGGCGACCGGGGGGCCCACGACGTACAGCGCCTTCGACACGCGGGTCCCGACCGGGTCGCCGCGGCCCCCGACGAGCTCCGCCAGCATCCGCCGGCGGGGGACGTCGCCGCGGGCGACGTCCAGGAAGTGCCGGATATCGTCCATCCGCCGCTCGAGGACCGGCCGCGCCCACGGGGAGTCCCCCGCCATCTCGAGGACGATGGCGTGGCTCAGCAGGTGGTCGGTCTCCATCGACCGGTAGCGCTCCATGTATTGGTGGAACGACCCGCGCGGACCGCGGGAGAAGTTCTCGGGATGGACCCGGAGCCGGGTGAGCGGGTCCGACCGGAACAGGAGGCCGTGGCCCGACAGGAGGCCGGTCCACAGGAGGAACGTGTCGATCGAGGCGGTGATCCGGCGGAGGTACGGCTCGCGCGCCCGGAGGTCCGCGGTGCGGAGCGAGATCGAGCTGTCGTTCCCGGGGTCGGCCCAGAGCGAGCCGACCGCCTCGGGGCCGATGGGGGGCGCGAGGTGCAGCTCGGACACCCGGGCGAGCCGCCGGCCTCGTCGCAGCATCGCCCCGCCGACGGGGGCGGGCGCGCCGACCTCGTTGACGGGGGTCTGGCCGTGGCCGAAGTAGCCGAGGTCCGGCCACCGGTCGAACGCGGCCTCGACCGTCGAGAGCTTGTTCGGCTCCCACAGGTCGTCGTCGTCGAGGAACGCGAGCACCTCCCCGGAGGCGGCCCGGGCGGCGCCGGCGATCATCTCCCCCGCCGAGGTGCCGGTGGAGTCGAGGACGCGGAGCGCCGGGTGGCCGTCCAGGGCCGGGTCGGCGAAGTCCTTCGTGACGAGCACCTCGTACGGCTCCCGGACGCCGGCCTGGTGGAGCGCCGAGTCGACGGCGCCGCGGAGGTAGTTCCGGCGGCCGTGGGCCATGATGACGACGCTGATCCTCACCCGTCCCCCTCCCCGGTCCGCCCGCTCCGCCGTCCCGGGGTCCCCGTACCGGCCGCCCTCGCTCCGCCGGATACCCGGTCCCGTCCCAAAACCTTACGCTCGGAGGCGGCGATGGTCCTTCCGTCGTCAAGCGTTTAATGAGGGGCCAACTTCCTCCGCCGGTGTCGGCCGTGACCGAGGAGATCCGGGTCGTGGACATCCGCGACGAGTCGCTCGCCGGCGCGATGATGGTCGTCGGCTTCCCGACGCACGGGCTGGTCGGCTCGGTGGCGGCCTCCTACCTCGTCCACACGCTCGACATGACCCCCGTGGCGTACGTCGCGAGCGAGCGGTTCCCGCCGACGGTGATCATGGAGGGCGGGGCGGTGCACTCGCCGATCCGCATGTACGCGAGCAAGCTGGTGTGCGGACTCGACCGGAAGTGCGACCAGCTGGTGGTGGCGATCTCCGACATCCAGCCGCCCGTCGAGATGGTGAATGCCCTCGGCCGCGCGATCCTGGACTGGGCGGAGGGGAAGGGGGTCCAGCTCGTGGTGGCGATCGAGGGCCAGCCGGTCGACGAGGGGGTCCGCGGGGACGCCCGCGTCGTCGCGATGGCGAACCGGCCGGCGGTGCCGGTGATCGAGCGGCTCGCCTTCGAGCCGGCGAACGGCGTCATCACCGGGTTCGCGGGGGGGATCCTGCTGTCGTCGATCGGCCGCCAGCTGCCGGTCCTCTGCCTCGTGGCGCAGGCGCACAAGGACTTCCCGGACGCCCGCGCCGCGGCGAAGGTCATCGAGTCGATCAACCCGCTCGTGCCGATGCTCGTGCTCGACACGAAGCCGCTCCGGGAGAAGGCCCGGCTCCTGGAGGCGCAGATGCGGAAGTCGCTGGAGGAGCAGAAGCGGTCGATGACGAGCCTCCGGGAGAACGAACCGGCCGGGGTCGGTGAGATGTATCGCTGACACCGCCCCCCGC
>JASHRQ010000104.1 GCA_030037265.1 Thermoplasmata archaeon
CGCGTCCCGCCGTGGCGGAGCGCGACGGCGCGACGGGCCGAGCGCTCCGGCCCCGCGTAGACGACCCGGCCGTCCGCGACGGCGAGCGCCGCGTTCGCGACCCGGCCCAGTTCCTCGAGCGCCGCCCCGCGGCGCGGCACGGGCCCGGTCGCGAGGGTGGCGAGCTCGCCGATCCCGGTGACGAGGAGGTCCGCGCGCGTCATGGCTGCCGGAGGAGCTCCTCCATCAGGTCGCGCGCGGCGGCGGAGTTCGGGAACCGGCGGCGCGCCTCCTCCTCGAGCGCCTGGGACTCCTTGTAGCGCGAGGAGAAGTGCGTGAGGAGGAGCCGGCCCACTTGGGCCGCCGCCGCCACCTCCGCCGCCTGGCCCGCCGTGGAGTGGCCGCGCTCGTTCGCCTCCGCGGCGCGCTCCTCGCCCAGCGTCGCCTCGTGGATGAGCAGCGAGGCGCGGTGGGCGAGCCGTTCCACCTCGGCCGACGGGCGCGTGTCGCCGGAGTAGACCACGGAGAGCCCCGGGCGCGAGGGGCCGATCACCTCCTCGGGACGCACGGCCCGGCCGTCGACGGTCACGGTCTCCCCGGCCTCGAGCCGGGAGAAGTCCCGGCCCCGGAGGCCGAGGCCGCGGGCCTTCTCGGCGTCGAACCGGCCCCGCCGGGGCGCCTCCTCGAGCCGGTACGCGAGCGCCGGCACGGTGTGGGACGCGGCGACGGTCCGCACGGTGTAGCCGGGCAGCTCCACCGAGCTGCCGGGCGCGAGGGGATGGATCGTGACGGGGAAGCGGAGGGTGAAGTAGCCCATCGCGAGCGCCCGCTCGACCATCGCCTGGGCGTCGGGAGGGCCGTACACGTCGAGCGGGTCGACCCGGTTGTTGAGGCACATGCTCTGGACGAGGCCGGGCAGCCCCAGGAAGTGGTCCCCGTGGAAGTGGGAGAGGAAGATCCGTCGGACGCGCATGAACGAGGCGGTCGACTGGAAGAACTGCCGCTGGGTCCCCTCCCCGCAGTCGAGCAGCACCAGCTCCTGCTCGGTGTCGACCGCGATGGCGCTGGGGGAGCGGTCCTTCGTCGGCCACGACCCGGCGGTGCCGAGGAAAATGACGCGCACGCCCGCCGGAGCGAGCCGACGGTAAAAGGCCCTGCGGGCGCCGGGGTCCACCCCCCCACGGCGGAGCCCGCTCGGGGCGGGGAGGTGGGGGCGCCCGTCCCCGGGCCCCGCCCGGGGGACGTCCCGCCCCGGCCCTGGGCCCGACGGCTTGAAATGGAGATGTAGTACCTCTAGGTTCGAAGCGTAGCGATGGTGGACTGGGACCGGGTCGAGGACCTCCACAACCGCGGGTGGGACTGGGACCGCATCGCGGCGGACCCGAAGGTCGGCTACGCCCCGCCCCGCGGGGTGTCCGACGCGGGCCGGGCGCTCCGGACGCTGTACGTGAAGCGGGTCCGGACCGCCGGCCCGCGGAACGACAAGCCGGCCTCGCCCCGCGCCACCAGCAAGCGGACCGACGTGAAGCCGAAGTGGACGCTCACCCGCGTCTTCATGCTCGCGACGCCGCTCGTCGGCGTCTGGTTCGCCATCGCGCTCGTCATCCCGTCGCCCGTCGGGATCTTCCTCAACGCGATCCCGGAGCTCGGGCTCATCCTCGCGGTCTGCGCCGCGGTGCTCGCCTACTGCCTGCTGAAGACCGACAAGCGGTGGACCCCGGTGTTCCGGGGCGCCGTCGCCGGGGGCGTCGTGCTGGGGCTCCTCCTCGCCGGCGTGTTCGGCATCGGGGGGGTCCTCGCCGGGTATCCGACGCTGACCGCGATCACCACGCCGCAGCCGAACAACTTCCACAAGACGTCGAACGCGCTCTGGACCGACACCGCGACGGGCCACGGGTCGGGGCTCCCCGTCTACTTCTTCTTCGGCTCGGCCGCCTGCCCGTACTGCTCGGCGTCGAGCTGGGCGATGATGGTCGCGCTCCATCGGTTCGGGAATCTCACGGGCACGTACTACGACACCTCGTCGTCGACGGACGTCTATCCGAACACGCCGGAGATCGTGCTGGCCCACGCCACGCTCACGAGCAAGTACATCGCGCTCCAGGTGTCCGAGTCGACCTACACCGGGTCGATCCAGCTGCCCGGGTTCGCGAACGCGTACCAGCAGGCGTACTACGTGGCGTACGACAGCACCGGGTCGATCCCGTTCGTCGTCGTGGGCGGGGTGTACTACACCGTCGGCACGCTCGTGAACCCGTCGTCGCTCGCCGGCTACTCCCCGCAGCAGGTGGCGAGCTCGATCTCGACCCAGTCCGGCACGCCGTGGACCGCGATCGCCCCGGCGGCCGACTGGCTCACGGCGTACCTCCTGAAGGTCGACGGGGGGCAGCCGTCCTCGCTGCTCGTCGGGACCGTGCTGTCGGACTACGACCAGATCTCGTAGGGCCGCGATGCGGTCGGAGAGCCTGCACGCGATCCTGCCGGTGCTCATCCTGGTCGGCCTCGGGCTCGCGATCTTCGCGGCCGCCGAGTCCGTCGACCCGGCGCTCCGCGGCTTCTGCTCGGTCTCCCCGTTCTTCTCCTGCGCCAAGGTCGACCGGAGCGGCCACACGACCACCTTCGGCGTCCCCGACTGGTCGATCGGCATCGCCGGGTTCGTCCTCCTGTTCGCGCTGGACGTCCTCGTCTACCGCGCGGGCCGGGGGCGGTGGCTCGACGCCCTCACGCTCGTGTCGGGCGTCGGGCTCGCGTTCTCGTTCTACTGGGCGTCGGTCGAGCTGTTCGTCATCCGGGCGTTCTGCCTTGTCTGCTTCGGGACGTATCTCGCGAACGTCGCCGTGCTGACCGTGGCGCTCCTGCTCCGACGCGCCCCCGCCCCGGAGCGGCCCGCGGCCGCCCCCGGCGACGGGACCGCCGCGTAGCGGCCGCGGCGCCGGGCTACGTCGCCCGGTGGAACGCGTGGGGCGCGTGCGCCTTCCGGTCCTCGTCCATCGCCCGCACCGTCGCGTTCGCGTGGACGATCCGCCCGAGCTGCCGGGCGAACGCCTCCAGGCGGTCGCCGCGGACCCCGACGACCATCCGGTCGCGTCCCATCTCCGTGTAGACCCGCGAGCCGATGCACCCCAGCGACATCGCGACCGGCGCCCCGCCGTTGAGGGTCGGGACGATCGCGCACATCGGCCGGCCGTTCATCGGGACCGGCGCGGCGTCCGGCCCGGACTGGGCCGCCTCCACGGCGAGCATCGCCGCCGGCGGCCGGGCGAACATCAGCACGACGGTGGGGGGCATCGGGAGGGACCCGAGCGGGCCGTACGCGACGAACTTCGGCGCCTCGGCGTTGTGCGGGACCTTCGCCTCCTCGCCGGGGGCGAGGTACCCCTCCCGCTGCATGACGCCGAGCGTCTCCATCAGCCGCCGGCCGTAGTCGCCGGACGGGGGGATCCCGAGGACGAACGCGCCGATCTCGCAGTCCTCGTGCTTCGGGAGCGCGGCGAAGAACGGCCGCTCGGTCCCGAGCGCGAAGAAGGTGCAGACGGACGGCACGCCGCCCGGGTGCTCCGCGACCCCGCGCGGCGCCTCGGACAGGTAGGAGATCTGCACCGGGGCGATGTCGAGCTCCAGGTCCCGCGTCAGCTGCGTTGCGATCGCTCCCCACGGGTCGGCCATGCTGCCCTCGACGGCCGGAAGGCGCCCGCCTATACACGGCTTGGGGGCCGGCCCGGCGCGGCCCCGGAACGCCGCGCCGGGCCGCTCCGCCACCGGCGAGAAAACCGCGCCGTTCCGGGCACGCCGCCCGTTATATACTCGACCCAACTCGCGCGCGCGGAACCGCCCATGGTGACGAACCCGGAGTACGCCATTGCCGCCGGCATCGCGATCGCGGGAGGACTGGTCGGCACGGGGCTCGCCCAGTCCGGGATCGGCGCCGCCGGCATGGGCATCATCGCCGAGAAGCCCGAGAAGTTCGGCCAGGTGCTGTTCTTCTTCGTGATCCCCGAGACGCTCTGGATCATCGGCCTCGCGCTCGGGATCCTCCTGATCCTGAACGTGTTCTAGCCCCCGCGTCGCGCCATGAGCCTCGACGGCCTGGTCGCCGAGATCGAGTCGCGGACCCGGCAGGCGCTCGCCCAGGAGCGGGCCGCGTTCGACGCCGAGCGGACGAAGATCGTCGCCGAGCGGGACCGGCGCATCGCCGAGCTCCGCGCCGAGTCCGAGCGGCAGGCGGAGCTCGCCGCCGCGCGCGAGCGGACCCGACGGCTCGCCGCCGCCCGGCTCGCGGCGAAGAAGCTCGAGTACGAGTTCCGCGAGCGGCGCACCCGCGAGCTGCTCGCGGCGGTGCGCGCCGAGCTCGGCGATTACACGCGGACGGCGCAGTACCCGAGGCTCCTGAAGCGCATGTACGCCGCCGCCGTGGGGCAGCTCGGCAAGGACGCGCGGGTCCGCGGCCGCGCGGAGGACGCGCGGACGCTCAAGGGGATCGCCGGGAGCGGGTTCGACCCGGCGGCGCTCCCGGTGCTGGGCGGACTGGTCGCCGAGACCCCCGACGGCTCGCGCCGCCTCGACCTCACCTTCGACGAGCTCCTCCGGCTGCGCGAGGACCGGCTCCGGACCGTGCTGCCGGACTGACCCAACGGAGCGGGTCCGTGTCGAGCTCCCCGTACGCGAGCCCGCTGGGCCGCATCAAGGCCCAGCTCCCGTCGTTCCTCGGCAAGGACGCGTACGCCGCGCTCGTCGCCGCGCACGACGCGTCCGACCTCTCCCGCCTCCTGGAGCCGACGGCGTACGGGCCGTACCTCGCCCAGACCGCCGCGACGTTCCGCGGCTACGACCTCATCGAGGTCGCCGTGAACCGGTGCTTCGTGCAGCGGAACCGGACCGCGCTCGAGCTCGCGCCGTTCGCCGGTCGCGGCCCGGTGCAGGCGTACCTGAAGCGGTGGGACATCCAGAACCTCGCGACGATCCTGTCGGCGAAGGCGCAGGGCCGGACGCTCCGCGAGGCCGAGACGTTCCTCGTCTCCCCCCGCGAGCTGCCGGCGGGGCTCCTCGCCGGGCCGATGCTGCTCGACGACTTCCGGCTCCTCCTCCAGGCGCCGTCGGTGGAGGCCGTCGTGAGCGGCCTCATGAAGTTCGGCTACGGCGCGGTGCTGCTCCCGCTGGTCGAGTCGTTCCAGCGGACGAAGGACGTGTTCCCGCTGCTCGCCGCGCTCGACCGGTACTACTACCAGCAGCTCGCCGAGTCGGCCCGGTTCTTCCAGGGGGACGAGTGGACGGTCCGCCGGCTCGTCGAGTCGGAGGTGGACGTGCGGAACGTGCTCCTCCTGCTCAAGGGGCGGGACGCGGAGCTCCCGCCGGAGACCGTCTTCGCCCGGTTCCTGGACGGCGGGAGCCTCGGCCGGGCGGCCGCGCAGGACCTGTACCAGGGGGCGCGCGGGGTGCCGGAGCTCGTCCAGGCGCTCGAGGGACGGTACGCCCAGCTCCCCGACGGGCTCGCGCGCTACGCCGAGGACCGGAGCCTCGTGGGGTTCGAGACCGCGCTCGTCGCCGAGCGGTCCGTCGCGACGCTCCGCGAGCTCCGCGCGTACCCGCTGTCGCTCGCGATCATCTTCGCCTACCTATTGCTCGCCGAGCTCGAGCGCTCGGACCTCCGCCGCATCGTCTACGCGAAGGCGTACGGCGTCGGGCGCGACCGGTTGGAGCCGCTGCTCGTCTCGCCGCGGCTGTAGGCCGGGCCCGCTACGCCCGGCCCGGCGCCGGGTCCGGGCCGGCGTGCGTCGCGATCGTGTGCTCGCGCGCCGAGCCGAACGGGCGGAACGGCTTGCCGTTCCCCGTGTAGAACTTCGAGAAGTGCTCGACGAAGATCAGCCGGGCCCCCTGGATCCCCGGCTCGAACACCGCGAGGACGACGTTGAACAGCTGGCCGCCGACGATCAGGATGAGGCCGAGGAGCCCCCCCAGGACGAGGCTCCCCGCGACGCCGTGGCGGACGAGCCCGCCGCCGACGGAGTTCACGAGCTCGGCGATGACGACGGAGGAGAGCAGGATCCCCACGAGCCGGAGGTACGACAGGATGTGGCTCAGCACCTCGGTGAGCCCGAGGATCCCCTGCGCCCCCTCGACGACGATCAGCGACAGGAGGCCCGCGACGATGAGCGCGATCTCGACGTCGGTCGCGACGGAGCCCGCGCCGAGCGGTCCCAGGAGCCGCTGGAAGGTGCGGCTGATGAGCTGGAGCCCGAGGAAGGTGAGCCCCCAGGCGAGCGCGACGCCGGCGAGCCGGGACACCATCTCCTTCCGGTGGCCGAGGTAGTGCGCCTGGAGCGCCCCCAGCACGAACCCGAGCGTCACCATCGCGAGGCCGATGAAGCCGGCGACGAGGAACAGGTCGCCGAGATTCGTCCGGATGTCCCAGTGCGGTCCCGGGAGCGACACCGTCGGGCCGAAGAACTCGTTCGAGAACCAGCCGAAGACGATCGCGAGCGCCGCGCCGGGGAGGAGCGTCCAGGCGAGCGACTGCATCGCCGCCGGGGACATGATGCGCGTCAGGAACCGCTTCAGAAACCCCGGCACGTGGGTCCGGCCCGGGAACCCCTCGATCATCCAGACCGAGAAGGCGAGGATCACGAGCCCGTAGCCGATGTCCGACAGCATGAAGCCGAAGAAGAGCGGGAACGCGAACGCGAAGACGAACGTGGGGTCCCACTCGTTCGACTGCGGGAGCGAGTAGAACCGGATGAAGAACTCGAACCGGCGGATGAACGGCGGGTTGTCCATCAGCGTGGGCGGCGTCTCGGTCGTCGGGACGTCGTACAGCACGCACCGGCCCCCGGTGGCGGAGGCGAGCGCCGCCTCGAGCCCGGGGCGCGCCCGCACGGGGACCCACCCTTCGAGCGCGAAGACGCTCGCGCCGGCCCCCATCCGGCCCCACACCTCGAGCTTCCGGTTCTCGATCGCGAGCGCTTCCTCGAGCGACGCCACCGGTCCGTACCACTCCCCGGCGAGCGTCGCGAGCTCGGCGCGGAGCTCCGCGAGCCGCCGGTCCGTCTCGGCGCGCTGCCGGGCGAGCGCGGGGAGGTTCTCCGCGATCGGGCCGGCGAGCGCGGGGGCGGCGGCGAGGACGACCCCGCGCTGCTGCGCGAGCCGGCCCACCGCCTCGGCCTGGGAGGCGTCGACGGCGACGACGAACCGGACCGTCGTCGCGGTCCGCTGCTCGAGGAACAGCGCGCGCGCGAGCGCCGAGACGTCGGCGCGGAGCGCGGGGTAGCTCTCCGCCGGCGCCTCGCCGAAGAACCCCAGGACGTGCGGGAGGTGGAGGTCCTCGAGCGGCCCGGGGAAGAACGAAAACCGCGTGAGGAGCTCCTCGCGGTCGGTGACCGTCTTCCGGTCGGCAAGGAGCCGGTCCTCCTCGCGTTTGAGCGCCGTCACGCGGTCGACGATGGGGAGGCGCTCGGCCGCTTCCAGCAGCTCCTCCCGGCTCGCGAACGACCGCGGCGTCGTGGGGCCCGGGCGCGGGAGCGCGGACCGCACGCCGCGCACGCGGAGCAGCTGGTCGGCGACGCGGCGCTGGACGTCGGTCGCCGACTCGGCGTGGAACAGGTGGAGCGCCTCCTTGCGGAGCGGCTCGACCTGCACGACCCCGCGGTCGTGGAGCACCGCGAGGATCGTCTCCCGGTCGGACTTGAGGCCGACGAACCCGACCTTCGCCATGGCGACCGGACGGAGGTACCCCATCGACCGCCTCCGGCGGGACTACTCGAACTCGCCGAACAGGACGTCGGCGATCCGGTCCCACAGCTCCTCGACCTCGGCGCGGTCCGGCTCCTTCCGGCCCGCGAGCGCCTCCCGGGCCGCCGCGAGGAGCTGCTCCGCCTCGGCGTCCGCCCGGGCCTC
>JASHRQ010000105.1 GCA_030037265.1 Thermoplasmata archaeon
GTTCGACGACTCGACGCGGTACGACCCCCGGAGCCCGTACTCGGCGAGCAAGGCGTCGTCGGACCACTTCGTCTCGGCGTTCCACCACACCTACGGGCTCCCCACGACGATCTCCAACTGCTCCAACAACTACGGGCCGTACCAGCACGTGGAGAAGCTGATCCCGAAGGCGATCACCTTCCTGCTGCAAGGGAAGAGGGTGCCGATCTACGGCACCGGCAAGAACGTGCGCGACTGGGTCCACGTGCGGGACCACTGCCGCGCCCTCGACGCCATCGTGCGACGGGGCGAACCCGGCCGGACGTACCTCGTGGGGGCCCGGCAGGAACGCTCGAACGCGGACGTCGTGTCGCAGATCGTCCGTCTCCTGGGCCTCACGGGGGACTGGATCGAGCCCGTGGCCGACCGGCCGGGACACGACCTGCGCTACGCCCTCGACCCTTCGACGACCGAGGCGCTCGGCTGGAAGGCGACCGTGCCGTTCGAGGCGGGCCTCCAGGAGACGATCGAATGGTACCGGACCCACCCGGCCTGGTGGAAGGGCACGTCCGCCGCCCCGGGTCCGTCGGCCGGCCGTCGGCGGGCGGCACCGTCAAGAGCCGGGTCCCGGTAACCGACCCACCATGGCGGCCGAGTCCGGCTCGGTAACGACGACCGAGCCGCCGGCGAACCGGATCCCCGGCAGCGTGGTGGTGCCCCGGAAGATCCACCTGGACCCGCGAGGGATGCTCGTGGAGACGCTCCGCGAGGATGACGTGTCGGCGCACGGCGACCGGTTCGCCATGAGCTATACGTCGGTGACCGTCCCGGGCCAGATGCGGGACCGGGACCGCTGGCACGTGCACCTGCGGCAGGAGGACCGCTTCGTCGTCGCGCTGGGGGAGATGGTGCTCGCCCTCTTCGATGCCCGGCCCCAGAGCCCTACCCATGGCCGGCTCGAGCTCCTGCGGATGGCCGGCGCGCCGGTCTCGAGCCCGAACTCCCCGGCGGGAGGGAAGGAGGCGACTACTTACCTGGTGTCGATCCCGGTCGGCGTGTACCACGCGATCGGCAACCTGCATCCGTCGGAGCCGTTCGTCCTGCAGAACTACCCCACGTCGCTGTACGACGCGACGGACGAGGGCCGCGTGCCGTTCGCGGAGGTGAAGGTACCCCGCCTGGGCGACCGTCCGTTCTCGTGGGACCGGGTCCGGGTGCAGCGCCCGTGAAGGGGCTCATCCTCGCGGGGGGGCACGGCACCCGCCTCCGGCCGCTCACCTTCACCGGCAACAAGCACATGCTCCCGATCGCGAACCAGCCGATCCTGTTCTACGGGCTGAAGCAGTTCGCCCGGGCCGGCATCCGGGACGTGGCGGTCATCTTGGGACCGATCCACGAGGAGATCCGGGAGAGCGTCGGCGACGGGTCGGCGTTCGGGCTCCGCGTGCAGTACATCACCCAGGGAGAACCGAAGGGGCTCGCCCACGCGGTGCTGTGCGCCCGGGAGTTCCTGGGGGAGGACTCGTTCGTGATGTACCTGGGGGACAACCTGCTCCAGGAAGGGGTCGAGCAGTTCCTCGAGATCGCCCGGACCCAGCGGCCCGACGCCGTCGTTGGAGTTACCGCGGTCGACCGCCCCTCCCAGTTCGGCATCGTGGAGATGGCCGGAGGCCGCATCGTCTCCATCGAGGAGAAGCCGGCGACGCCGAAGAGCCGGCTCGCGCTCATCGGGGTGTACCTGTTCACCCCGAAGATCCACGAGATCATCGCCCACCTCGCGCCGTCGGCGCGAGGCGAGCTGGAGATCACCGAGGCGATCTGGAAGCTCGTGGAAGGGGGCGGGCGCGTCGTGCCCCACCCGGTCACCGGGTGGTGGAAGGACACCGGCCGCCCCGAGGACCTCCTCGAAGCGAACGAGCTCGTCCTGCGGACGATGCCGCCCGACGGGTTCGTGCGGCTGGGGTCGGTCGCCCGGGGGGCGGCCGTGACCGGCCCGCTGGGCCTTGGCCCCGGATCGGTCGTCGAGGAGACCGTAGAGATCACCGGTCCGGTCGTGATCGGCTCGGGCGTCCGGGTGGGTCCGGGCAGCCGCATTGGGCCCGGCACCGCGATTGGGAACGGGGTCACCTTGCTGAACGCTCAGGTCCGGCGGTCGATCGTGATGGACGGTTCTCAGCTCGAGGGCCCGATCCGGATCGCGAACAGCCTCATCGGCCGAAACGTCCGGATCTCCAGCCGGCACGACGGAGCGAACGAGCTCGAGTTGACGCTCGGGGACTCGGCCTCGCTGAAACTCTGACCCCGGCGCATCACGGTGGCGGGACGGAGCCCCGGCTGCCCGAAGAATCGACCGACGACGGCGACCCCTCGGACCGGGGGACTGCCTTAGCCCCCGGGGACCCTCACGCCGCCGCCTGACCGGGAATCGCCTTTCCCCGGGTGGCGGGGTAGTCGTGCTTCAGGCGGCGAGCGAGCCGGAGCAGGCCGAGCACCTGCGCGGCGATGATCCGGGGCAGCCGGTTCCACGTGTAGATGGAGGAACCCCCCTGGAGGCGGGCGCGGTGGGAGACCGGGACCTCGGCGATCCGGAACCCCCGCCGGTACGCGAGGATCGAGAACTCGGCCCAGAAGCTGTACGGGAGCGACCTCACCTCCGGGAGGACCTCTTCGATGACGTCCTGCCGCAGGATGCGGAACCCACAGTCCATGTCGCGGAGCGGCACCCCGGTCAGCGCCTTCGCGAGCGCGTGGAAGCCGCGCGACAGCAGCGTCCGGTAGAACGGCTCCTCGCGCCGCACCTTCTGTCCGATCACGAGGTCGTTCTGCCCCAGGGCCGTCACCAGGGCGGCGAAGTCCTTCGGGTCGTACTGCCCGTCCGAGTCCGAGAAGAAGACGAACGGGGTCTCCGTGAGGCTGAGGCCGTCGCGGACCGCTCGGGAGTAGCCCTTCCGAACGGGACCGGAGACCAGGCTCAGATCAAGTTCGGGCGCGAGCCGACGGAGCAGCTCCGGGCTCCCGTCGGTGCTCCCGTCCTCGCAGACGAGAAGGGTGCCGCCCCACT
>JASHRQ010000106.1 GCA_030037265.1 Thermoplasmata archaeon
CGCCCAGACCCGGTCCGGGGTCCGGGACCAGCTGGAGGCGCTCGACGCGCAGCTCCGCGGCATGGAGCGCGAGTTCGACGAGATCCGCCGGCGCCAGTTCGCGCGGCGGCGGGACGCGCGCCGCGCGGTCGTCGACCACAACCGGACCGTCCGCCGCGCGGTCAGCGACGCGTCCGCGATCGACGAGGCCGCGGACCGGCAGCTCGAGGCGCTGCTCCGCGAGGGCCGGATCCGGATCGGCGGGTAGCGGCGCCCGGCGCGGGCTACGCGCTCTCGCTCGACGGGAAGATGAGCACGACCGTCACGATGAAGATCAGCGTCTCGCCGGTGAGCTCGGAGTTGAAGTCCTCGGTGTAGGTCCCGTTGGCGGCGTTCACGCTGCTCACGATGAACTGGTTGAGCGGCGAGCTGCAGAGCGTCGTGTCGTTGAAGTCCTTCCCGGCGACCCGGCCCGCGTCCGCGTCGGTGAGCTGGTTCACGAGCGTGATCGCCCCGCTCGAGCCGACGGGCGCCGAGATCCCGGTGACGAGCACCGGCCACCCCGCCGGGGCGCTCACGTAGCCGACGTACGGCTGGTTGAGCACCGTCACGAACGAGGTGTTCGCCGAGTAGACCGTGGCGTTCCAGCCGTAGTTGGGGGCGGCGAACGTGACCCCGGTCGACGGGGTGATGCCCGGGAACTGCGCCGCGAACGCGCTCGCCGAGTACGTTTGGAAGACCGGGACCGTGTAGGTGAGCGGCATCGTGCGGACGCACGCCGGGTTCTTCGGCCCGTAGCCGAGCGACGGCGGGATCGTGATCGTGTGCGTCACGTTCCCGGTGAGCCCGACGAGCCCCTGCCAGAAGCCGGGGACGACCGCCGAGAACGTCCAGTTGTTGATCGTGTACCCCCCGGACGGCGTCGACGGCCCGACGTTGACGCCCAGCTGGGTGTACGCCGCCTTCGACCCGCGGAACTCGAACTCGAGCGACTTGGGGTAGCTCGCGTTGTTCGTCGCCACGGACCAGAACGACGTGTCGAACACCGAGCCCTGGTCCAGCCCGGAGGCGAGGTAGCCGATGTAGTTCACCGTCACGTTGTCGCCGACCGCGACGACGAGCCCCGTGGGATGGGTCGGCGGACGGGTCTCGACGTAGACGACCGCCGAGGTCGCGCCGGCGGCGACGACCACGAGCACGATGAGGATCGTGAAGGCGGTCCGGGAGGGTCCTTCGGCCATGGGTGGATTCGACCGTGAGGGGGGTCAGGTTGTCGTGTGTCTCGTCACGGGCGGTCGGAGAGACAGGTGCTCGTCATTCCCCCTGTCGGCGATGGGCCGCTCGATATAACCTTACGCGGGCCGGGGCGAGCGGCCCGTCCCGCCCGCCGCCGGAGGGGCGTCGGTCGCTCACTCCGACGCCGCCTCACCGGTCCGGCGGAACTTCCCGACGATCGGCTCCTCGACGGCGCCCGACTCCTCCAGGTGGTTCAGGAGCTCCTCCATCCGCTCGGTCCCGATGCCGTGCTGCACCGCGAGCTCGGTCAGGTCGTCCATGTCGGCGTACCCGTCGGCGGACCGCTCGGCGAGCCCATCGAGCAGGTCGAGGAGCGTCCCCTCGAGCGCGCGCACCTGCCCGGTCGGAGGGGGACGGGGAGCGGGCGGCGCGAGGTGCGTCACGGTGACCGTCGGACGGGGCGCGGTCCCGGGCACGGGAGTCGGGGCCGCCGGTCCCGGCGTCGGGAGGACGGATGGCGGCGTCCCGAGCGACCCCACGACCGCCCGGACCGCCTCGCGGTACGGCGCCGGATCCCACGCCGCGTATCGGGCGATCGACGCGCGCGCCCCGCGCACCCAGGCCGGCGGGACGCCCTCCCGGGTCAGCTCCGCGTCGGAGGGCGACGGCGGGGAGCGCAGGCGGGCGACGAGGCGGAGCCGCTCGAGCGTTTGGCTCGCCGCCTCGGCCAGCGCGGTCGAATACTCCGCCGGGTCGACCGGCCGGACCGACTCCGCGCGCACCGTCGCGACCCATCCTCCCGTCGTCCCCCGGAACAGGTTCGCTTTGCCGATGACGAGGGCGGGGGTCGGCGCCGTGAGGCGCCGGAGATCCGCCTGCGCCCGCGGCTGGAAATTTCCCGCGGAGACCGGGAGCGTCCCGGTGGGGTCGGTGAGCCGGCTCCGCCAGAAGTTGCTCTGCCCGTCCCCGCCCGCAGGTTCCGGCGGCGTGAGCGTTCCGACGACGAGCACCCGGTTCATCCGGCCGCCGAGCGGGGAGACCACGTAGCTCGGGACCCGGTCCCCCGACCCCTTCTCCTGCTCGGAGGAGGCTCGGAGCTCGAGCGCAAGGACACGCCAGGCGACCTCGCGCCCGGTCATCCACCGGTCTCCGCGACCGCCCGCTCGAGCGCGCGTCGGGCGGCCGCCGGGTCCGGCCCGACCGGTTCGACCTCCGTCGGGAACACCGCGACGCCGAACTCGTCCACCCGGGCCGCGCCCCGGACCCGGAGCCGCCGTCCGACCAGCTGCTCGCGGAGGCTTTCCTCCAGCGCGGCCGGGTCGGGCTGCTCCCGGAGTCGCGCGACGAGGTCGGATAGGGACCGGCCGAGGAGTCGCTCGCTCAGCGCCCGCCCGACGTTGACCGTCGCGACGCCCGTGCCGTCGTCCACCACCAGCCGGAGCCGCAGGTCCGCAGTTCCTTCGACCGCTCCGTGCAGCCGGCAGAGCCCCTTCGACAGCACGCGCTGGCAGTTGGGGCAACGGTGGACGACCCCGCTCGGGGAGACGAGGTCGACGACGATGCCGGAGAACGGGACGTCCTCCTCGCCCCCGCGTCCCTCCACCCGCCCGAGCGGGACCGGTTCCGTCGGGCGGGGAGCGGCCGCGGGGAGCCGGTCGCCGGCGATCCGCTCGACGTGCGACCGCTCGTCGAGAGTCACCTCCGACCGACCCCGAAACGACCGCACGTAGGCGCCGCCCACCCGGAGCGCCTCCCCGGCGGCCAGCCGGAAGTCGACCCAGGCGGTGAACGGCCGCTCCCCGCTCGCGTCGGCGAGGTGGCCGGAGAAGACGACGCGCTGCTCCTCGCCGACGGTCACGGTACGCGACGTGACGTCGCGCACCCGCGCCTCGAACCGGAATCCCTCGTCGCCCGGCGCGAGCTCGCCCAGGGCACGCAGCGGAAGGCTATCGGCGGGTACGTCGGGTAGTTCCTTCTCGCTCGCCGGCGCGAGCCGCGTCGACCATCCGAACGATAGCTCGGGGTGGCCGCGGTACTCGCGGACCATCGGGTTCGCCACCCGGAGGACGGTCCCCTGGTCCACCCCCTCGGCCGGCGGGTCCCACCACGTGAACCGCACCGTCGCGGTCCCGTCGCTGAGGAGCCCGCTCAGGACGGTGCGACGGCTCCCGTCGGCCTTGCGCGTGACCTGGCGCCGCTCCACCCGGACCACCCGGCCGAGCAGCAGGACGTTGGGGAGCCCCGGGCGGAGGTCCTTGAGCCGCAGCTCCGCCGGAGCTCCTGCGGAAGCCGACGCGTCCATGGCGCTCGCCCGCGGAGCCGTGGAGCGGCATAAAGGCGATTCGGCCCGGAAGGAAGGCGACGCGGCGGGCGGCCGCGCGGCGTGCCGGCGCCGGAACCTTTTTCCCCCTCCTCGGCGAAGAGACGCCGATGCCCCGTCCGTTCAACGCCCGGGTGGACCGGATCCTGCGAGCCCGCAACTCGCTGCTCTGCGTGGGGCTGGACCCGGACCTGGCCCAGCTGCCGCGCGGGTTCCGGTCGGTCTCGCGCCCGGTGGCGGTGGCCCGGTTCCTCGAGGGGATCGTGCGCGCGACGTATCCGTTCGCCGCGGCGTACAAGATGCAGCTCGGGTCGTACCTGGGCCTCGGGCGCGACGGCTTCTCGATCCTCGGGCGGCTCGTGCGGCGCATCGGCCCGACCCGCCTCCGGATCCTCGACTTGAAGGCGAACGACATCGCCAACACGATGCGGCTGTACCGCGATTCGGCGTTCGACGGGCTCGGGTTCGACGCGGTGACCGTGACCCCGTGGCTCGGGTGGGAGACCCTGGAGCCGCTGCTCGAGCGGCCGGACCGGGGCTTCTTCGTCGTCGCGCACTCGTCGAACCCCGGCGCCCCCGACTTCCAGGAGATCCCGACGCCCCGCGGACCGCTCTGGCAGGCGGTCGTCGAGGAGGTCGGACGGTGGTCGAGTCGGCAGCACAACGCCGGGGTGGTCGTCGGGGCCACCTACGCGGACGCGGTCCGCGTGGCCCGTCGGATCCTCGGGAACGGCGTGCCGATCCTGGTCCCGGGCGTGGGAGCCCAGGGCGGCGCGCTCTCGACGACCGTCCGGGAGGGGGTCGACGGCCACGGCCGGGGCCTCCTCGTGAACGCCTCGCGGAGCATCCTGTACGCCTCGCGCGGTCCGGACTGGCGGGCGGCGGCCCGCGCCGAGGCGCAGCGGCTCTGCCAGCAGATCAACCAGCTGCGCGAAGGCCTTCGTACACCGTGAGGAGCTGGCGCGTCACGGTCTCGAGGCCGTAGCGCTCTTCGGCGCGCGCCCGCGCGGCCGCGCCCATCGCGGCCCGGCGCGCCGGGTCGTCGAGGAGCTCGCGCACGCGCTCCGCGAGGTCGTGCGCGATGAGCGGCTCGACGAGGAGCCCCTCGCGCCCCGGCTCGATCACCTCGCGGACGCCCGGCATGTCGGCGATGACGACCGGCAGGCCCGACGCCATCGCCTCGGTCACGGCGAGCCCGAACCCCTCGAGGCGGTTCTGCGAGGGGAAGACGAACAGGTCGGCCGCCCGGAGGTACGCCGGGAGGTCGTCGTCGCTCACGTCCGGACAGAACCGGACGCGGTCGGAGAGCCCGAGCCGCCGCGCGAGGGAGTGCAGGTCCGCGAGCCGCGGGCCGTGCCCGACGACGAGCAGCGCGACGTCCGGCGGCAGCTCCCGCATGGCGCGGAGGATGACGTCCACGCCCTTGTGGGGCACCAGCCGGCCCGTGAAGGCGAGGACGCGCCGTCCCTCGAGACCGAGCCGCTGCCGGACGACGCCCCCGTCGATCCTGGGGTGGAACCGTCGGGTGTCGACGGTCGACGGGATGATCTCGAGCGGCCGGTTCCGGAGCGCCCGCGAGGTCGTGCCGTAGCTCCGGGTGTGGACGACGATCCGGTCCGCGCGGCGGAGCGTCGGCGGGAGGAGGACGGCGGAGTAGAGGCCCGTCAAGAGCTCCCCCACGACCCCGCCCAGGTACAGGTCGCAGTGGTAGGTGAGGCAGACCGGCGTGCGCACGCGGCGGAGCCCCCGGACGGCGTAGTACGAGGAGAGCGGCGGCGGATAGTGCAGGTGGACCACGTCGGCGGGGAGCCCGGGGAGGACCCGCGCGGTCTGCGGCGAGATCGGCGTGTTGAACGGGCTCCCCCACATCCGCGTGCGCACGACCCGGTACCCCTCGAACGCCTCGCTCTCGGGCAGGTCCGGGCGGTGGCGGGACGTGAGGACCGTCACCTCGTGACCCTGCCGGGCGAGCTCCCCGGAGATCGCCCGGACGTGCGACTCGACGCCCCCGGCGTGGGGGTAGAAGAACGGGCTTACCTGGACGATCCGCACGGGCGTCGCCGGGCCGTCCGGGGCGGAAGCGGCCCCGTCAGGCCGGGCTCGTCGTCGGCCGCGGGGGAAGCGACTCGCGGGTCTGGAGCAGCTCGCCCGCGGGGACCGTCGAGAGGTCGATCCCCTTCATCGGCGAGCCCAGACCGGTCGAGACTCGGGCGAGCAGCGCGGCGTCCTCGAAGTGCATCGACGCCTCCACGATGGCCCTCGCGACCTTCGCCGGGTGCTCGGACTTGAAGATCCCGCTGCCGACGAACACGCCGTCGACGCCGAGGATCCGGCACAGCGCGGCGTCGGCCGGGGTCGCGATCCCTCCCGCCGCGAAGTTCACGACGGGCAGCCGGCCCAGCCGGCGCACCTCCTCGACGGTCGCGACCGCGACCCGCTCGGCGTCGGCCCACGCCTGGAGCTCCTTGCGGCCGAGCTTCTTCACGCGCTCCACCTCGTCGTTGATCTGCCGGATGTGCCGCACCGCCTCGATGACGTTCCCGGTGCCCGCCTCCCCCTTCGAGCGAATCATCGCGGCGCCCTCGTCGATCCGGCGCAGCGCCTCGCCGAGGGTCCGCGCGCCGCAGACGAACGGCACCTGGAACGCCTTCTTGTCGACGTGGTGGAACGGGTCGGCCGGGGTGAGCACCTCGGACTCGTCGATCATGTCGACCTCGAGCGACTCGAGGACTCGGGCCTCGGCGGTGTGGCCGATGCGGCATTTCGCCATCACGGGGATCGACACCCGGTCCTGGATCTCCCGGACCTTCCGGGGGTCGGCCATGCGCGCCACGCCCCCCTCCGCGCGGATGTCCGCCGGCACGCGCTCGAGGGCCATCACCGCCACGGCCCCGACGCTCTCCGCGATGGCCGCCTGCTCGGCCGTCGTGACGTCCATAATGACGCCCCCCTGCTGCATCCGGGCGAACCCGCGCTTCACGAGTTCGCTCCCGAACCGGAGCTTCTCGATGGGGTCGGACATCGGAGCGAACGAATCTCGCCGAACGTATTTGACGTTGCGCGGACCCGGGCGGTTGCGTTGCCGTCGGACGCGGCACTCCACCACCGACCACCGAACTCGCCCGGCGATGCGCCGGCGAGGGCGCCGGGGTCCGCTGCCTCGAGCGATCTCCGTCGAAGGTCGGGGTCGCTGGCACCGCGTCTCCTCGGCGTGGGTCCGCTACCCTCCGGGCTTGCCCGATGACGGTCACTTGCACGACGCGTTATCCGGCGGGAAACATCGCGTCGCGGCCCACCTCCCTCTACCGACGGCGTGACCCGACGGGCCGACGCCACTCTCCTCCGGAGCTCGATCGCGTGAAGGGGGCGCAGGTTGCCTCTGGCGTGCTGGTGGGGGAGCCCGCCAGGTCCCAACCGAGCCGCCACGCCGCCGGAGGGCTCACACATACCGGAGGCGTTCCGCCGTCGCCGCTCCGGAGGACTGGCGAAGGAGGCGGATGCGGGCTGTTGCGATCCTCCTCGGCGCCGGAGGCGTGCTCCTGGCCGCAGGGATAGCTGAGGTCAGCTTCGCGATACGAGCGGAGTTCTCCTACGAGAGGAACCTTGCGACGTGCAGCACGGTGCCGTGGTGCGGCGGGCCCGGCGCTCCGGTAGGGTCGTTCCTCTGGCTTGGGCTCCCGCTCACTCTGATCGGAGCGGGCCTTCTCACATGGGGGATTGTTCGAGCCCGTCGGGAACGGCGAGAACGGCTCCGCATGCTCGAAGCTCGACCCTCTTCCACGCTGAGTCGAGAGAGAGCGCTGCGTTCCACACGTCAGGGCGGACGAGACGCCCCGCCACTCCCCGCCGTGCCCCCGCCAGCGGTGTGGGACGCTCGACCTGCCTCGACCCTCGGCCCCGGCGCCTGCGATCCGAGGGCGACGCCGGTCGGGGAGTCCGACTCGCCCGGCTCCAGCTCGGGGCCCGGCTCCCAGGCCTCGGTCGTCGAGCCCAGCCGTGCGGGGCGGTGGCCGGCCCGATATATGCTCCCGCGCCCCGAGGCAGGGCGGTGGTCGGATGGTCGCGGTCAAGGACCCGGTCTGCGGGATGATGGTCGAGCCGACCCGGGCGGCGGCTCGAGGCACGTACGGCGGCGAGACGGTGTACTTCTGCTCCGTCGCCTGCCAGAAGGCGTACGAGGGCCATCCTCCGTCCCGGTAGGCCGGGATGCACCGGGGCGAGCGGCCTCGTCGGGAGGGCCTCGTCGGTCGTTCGCACGACCCGCGATAGTCCTTGGCGCGCCCGGGTCCGCCGTAGTCCGGTGGCGCGACAGACCCATCATATAGGGGCTCGAATATACGATATCGCGTATCCGATATCGGATAACCGAGTCCATGAGCTCCTCCACGTTCCACGAGCACCTCGAGGCCCATCGCCGGGGGATGCTCCGCCACGTGATCGTCCGGCTGCTGCAGCTCGGCCCCAAGAACGGCGCCGAGATCATCGCGGCGCTCGAGAAGAAGACGCACGGCCGGTGGGTCCCGTCGCCGGGTTCGCTCTATCCGAGGCTCAGCGAGCTCGTCGAGGAGCGGACGATCCGGCGTCGACCCGACGGCCGGTACGAGCTCGCGCCCGGGGCGCGCCGCGTGTCCCGGTGGGGCGCCGACCTGCCGGCCCGGACGCCGGAGGAGATCCTGCGGGAGCTCGACGGTACGGTCCAGTTCATCGAGGACATGCTCGGCGACGCGAGGGT
Source organism: Thermoplasmata archaeon (assembly GCA_030037265.1). Classification (GTDB taxonomy): domain Archaea; phylum Thermoplasmatota; class Thermoplasmata; order Lutacidiplasmatales; family UBA184; genus JAKIWV01. The sequence continues at coordinate 8,268 of JASHRQ010000106.1, forward strand.
CCGCGCGAGCCTCGACCGGGACCGGGTGGCGCTCCTGCTCGAGCGGCTGCGGGCGATACCGAACTGAGGGAGATCGATGCCGGCCTCGAGCCCCACGGCACCCGCCGCCGGCGAACCGACCTTCGACCGGAGGTACACGATCGTCGTGATGCTGATCCTCGCGGGCATCGTGATGACCGTGCTCTACGTCGAGGGCATGCTGATCCCGTCCCTCCCGATCATCCAGAAGCAGTTCCACGTGGACGCCGCCCAGGCGAGCCTCATCGTGTCGAGCTACGCCGTCTCGGGCGTGGCGCTCAGCCCGGTGATCGGGAAGCTGGGCGACATCTACGGCAAGCGGCGCATGCTCATCGTCACGATGGCGGCGTACGCCGTCTCGGTGTCGGTCACGGGGTTCTCGCCCACCTTCCTGTTCATGGTGGCCGCCCGTACCGTCCAGGGGATCGGGCTCACGATCCTGCCCCTCGGGATGGCGCTCGTGCGCGAGGAGTTCCCCCGCGACTTCGTGCCGAAGGCCCAGGGGATCCTGAGCGCGATGTTCGGGATCGGGTTCGCGATCAGCCTGCCGGTCGGGTCGTGGGTCTCGTACTCCTTCGGCTGGCGGGTGACGTACCACTCCTCGATCCCGGTCGTCGCGTCCCTCGCGCTCCTCGTCTTCTTCTTCGTCCGGGAGTCCCGCTACACCCGGCCGAACGTCCGGGTCGACTACGTCGGCGCCGCCTTCCTGGGGGGCGCCCTCGCGGCGATTGTCACCGCGCTCTCCGAGGGGGAGTCGTGGGGCTGGGTCTCCCCGCTCACGCTCGGGCTGGTCGCGGTCGGCGCCCTCCTGTTCGTGCCGTTCCTGCTGTACGAGCGCCGCTGGAAGCACGCGGGCCGCGAGCCGGTGATGGACCAGAAGCTCCTCGCCAACCGGAACGTGGCGGTCACGAACGCGGTCCTGACCGTCGCGGGGCTCGGGATGTACCTCGCCCTGTTCGCGCTCATCTACCGGTTCGAGTTCCCGCCGATCTCCGGCGGGTTCTCGCAGACGATCCTCCAGGCCGGTCTCGACATCGTCCCGCTCGCGATCGCGATGATCGTGTTCGGCCCGCTCGCGAGCATCCTCGTCTCGCGGGTCGGGGTGAAGCCGCTCGCGCTGTTCGGCGGGACGCTGACCGCCATCGGCTTCGGGGTGATGGCGTACGCCCACACGCTCGAGCAGGCGCTGCTGTTCGAGGGGGTCATCGGCGCCGGCCTCGGGTTCCTGAACGCGTCGATCATCAACCTCCTCGTCCTGACGGTCGACCCCCGCGACATGGGCCAGGCGACGGCGATGAACAACGTCTTCCGGAACCTGGGCGGCAGCGTCGGGGCGCCGATCGCCGGCTCCCTCCTCTCGACGTACATCCTCACGGTCGCCCCGGGCCTCTCGGTCCCGGCGCCCGTCGCGTTCCAGTACGCCTTCCTGATCGCGGCGGCGATCACCTTCGTCGGGAGCCTCGTCACGGTGGCCGGAGAGGAGGTGCTCGGGCCGAGGGCCGCGCGCGGGGCGCGTCGGCTGCCGACGGACGGGTCGAGCGACCGCCCCTCGGGCGCGGTACCCGCGCGCGGGTCGCCGTGAGCGCCTCACTCACGCGGAGTGAGGTCCGTCGGTGCGTTCCCCGCTTGACCCTCCCGGGCGTCCGCCCGGTCGGTCGGAGCGATCGGTGAGCGCGGCCGCGAGCCCCCGGACGGACCCGACGGTACCGGCGGGGCCGCTCGGTTCCGCCGAGCCGGTGATCCGCGCCGAGGCGGTACGGCACTCGTACGACGGCCGCCGCTTCGCGCTCGACGGGGTGAGCTTCTCCGTCGCCCGCGGCGAGGTGTTCGGGCTCCTGGGCCGGAACGGCGCGGGAAAGTCGACCCTCATCAAGGCGATGACGACGTTGATCCAGCCGACGTCGGGCACCCTGCGGGTCCTCGGCCTCGACCCCCAGCGCGACGGGCGGAGGATCCGGGCCCGGATCGGCGTCGTGCAGCAGGGTGAATCGTTCGACTTCACGACCGTCGAGGGGAACCTCGACCTGTACGGCATGCTCTGGAAGGTCCCCCGGGCCGAGCGACGCGCGCGGCGCGAGACGCTCCTCGACCGGTTCGGGCTCGCCGAGTTCCGCCACCGGCGCGCCTTCGACCTGTCCGGGGGCCAGAAGCGGCGGGTCCAGGTGGCCCGCGAGTTCATGCACGACATGGAGGTGCTGTTCCTCGACGAGCCCACCCTCGGCCTGGACGTGGTGATGCGCCGGGTGCTCCTCGATTCGATCCTCGCCGAGGTGCGCCGGGGGCTCACCGTCGTCTTCACGACGCACAACCTCGAGGAGGCCGACTACCTGTGCGACCGGATCGCCGTCATCGAGGAGGGAAAGATCCTCGCGATGGACACCGTCGAGAACCTGAAGCGCCTCTACAGCGACAAGAAGACGATCGACCTCACCGTTGGCGCGGCGGACGCCGCGCGGTTCTTCCCGGCGCTGTCGGAGGCGCTCGGCCGCCGGGCGACGGTGACGGTCGACGGCGCCGCCGCGGTGCTGCTCGTCGACGACCCCAAGGGGTCGCTCTCGACGATCGTCGACCTCGCCCAGCGGCTCGGCGTGCAGCTCGAGTGGCTCACCGTGCGCCAGAACACGCTCGAGGACGTCTTCCTGAAGTCGATCCGTCCCGGAGGGGGTCCCCCTGGCCGCCCCTGACCTGTTCCGGCTCATCTACCGGAACGTCCGGGTGAACACCGACCCCGGCAGCCTCGTGATCCTGCTGGGCCTCCCCGGGATGTACCTCGTCTTCTTCGGCTACGGGTTCGGGTCGCTCATCGCGTCGGCGGGCGCGACGACGGGGAGCTACATCGCGTTCGTCGCCCCGGGCATCATGGCGTTCCAGGCGGTGATGGCGGGCACCGTCGGCGGCAGCATGCTCTGGTCCGACCGCCGGTGGGGGATGCTCCACCAGCTGCTCGTCGGGCCGTTCACCCGATCGGAGTACCTGTTCGGCATCATGCTCACGTCCCTCCTGTTCGGCCTGGGCGGCGCGGCGGTGATGCTCGCGGTCGCGAGCCTCCTGCTCCGGACGGTGACGGTCACCCTCGTCGGCGCGCTCGCGATGTTCGGCGTGATCGCCCTCGGGTCGATCTTCTTCGGCTCGCTGATGCTGCTCCTGTCGGCGCTCGTGAAGTCGAACACGGCGTACAACAGCATCCAGATCCTCGTGATCTTCTTCGTGAACTTCGCCTCGACGGTCTTCTACCCGTACAGCGCGAAGCTCCCCGAGGTGCTCCGGGCGATGTTCCTCGCGAACCCGCTCACGTACATCGCGGACACCGCGCGCGCGGCGTACGGGGGACACCTCGCCGTCGCGAACGGCTGGGAGGTGCTCGTCCTGGCGGTCGAGACGGTCGTGGTGCTCGTCCTCGCGACCCGGGCGTACCTCCGCTCGGACGTCTCGCTGGAGTGACGGCCCCGCGCGGGGCCCGGCGCGCGGGCGGTTCGGGGCGCGCCGGTCGGCCTACGCGGCTCCGGGTCCGCCCGACTCGACCTCGAACGTCGCGTGCACGATGCCGAACTCGCGCTCCATGAGGGCGCGCAGCCGCTGGGTGATCGCCATTCCCTCCCGGACGGAGATGTCGTTCACCTCGACGTGCGCGGTGAGGCAGACGAGCGAGTCGCAGACGGACCAGACGTGGACGTCGTGGAGGTGCGCGACGCCGGGGACCGACAGGGCCGCCCGGGTGATGGCGTCGACGGAGAGCCCCCGCGGCGTCCGCTCGGTGAGGACCTCCCAGCCGCTCCGGAGGAGCGGCACCGATTCGTACCCCAGGATCCCCGCGATCCCCACCGCCGCCGCCGAGTCGACCCACCCGAGCGAGGGCCGGAGCAGGATCGTCGCGCCGGCGACGAGCAGCGCGGCCGTGATGGCGAGGTCGCTCGCCAGGTGGACCAGGACGCTCCGGAGGTTGAGGTCCCGGATCGGCCGAGCGACCCGCCCGAGGACGCGCACGTTCACGATCCGGAGCCCGAGCGTCGGCACGGCCGCGGCGAGTAGCCAGACCGGGTCCACGGGACCCGCGAACGGGGTCGACCGCACGAGCGCGTTGACCGCCAGGTAGCCGAACACCGCCCCCGTTCCCAGCACCAGCACCCCGTTGAGGATGCCCGCGAACACCTCGACCCGGTGCTTGCCGTAGGTGAACTCCGCGGAGGAGCCGGCCCGGGTCCCGGCGAGCGCCGTCCACGAGACGGCGAAGGCGAGCACGTCGGGCAGGTTGTGCACGGCGTCGACGGCCAGCGACAGGCTCCGCGAGAAGACCGCGCCCACCGCCTCGACGCACAGGATCACGACCGACAGCTCGATCGCGAGGCGCAGCCCCCGGAGGATCTGGTGCCCCGCCTCGCCCTCGCCGTGGTGCAGGACGGGCATCGACGCCTCCGACCTCCGGAGCCGCGCGCCGGCTCACAGGGCGCTCGAGACCACCGCCCGGAGCTGCTCGACGGCCGGCGGGAGACGGCCCGAGGGCGACGCCGAGACGAGGCACTCCTCGACCAGGTCCTCGACGATCGCCTCCAGCACCGAGTTGAGCGACGAGCGGATCGCGACGATCTGGTGGACCAGCTGCGGGTAGGGGCGTCCCTCGTGCGCCATGCGGTGCACGCCGTGGACGTGTCCTTCGATTCGGGCGAGCCGGGCCTCGATGGCGTGACGTTCGGTGTCGGTCATATCCCCTCGGGGGGGAAGGGATTGGGACTCCCGCCGTTAAAGGTTCCCCCGTCTCCCCCCGCGCCGCCAAGCGCCCGTCCGCTGCCCCTGTCGGGCGGGGAGGGCGTCGGGCGGACCGGACGGTCGCGGTTCCCGGGAGTCCGGCGACGGGGCTCTCGCTCGCTCGGACGAGCTCCGCCGGTGCGGGCGCCGGAGTGCGCCAGCCCCTTCGCTCCGGGGGACCGTAGGGAGCCCGGGGTCCAGACCCGGACTCGAATCAGCGGTCGACCGCGGTACGGCCGGCTCCGCGGTCCTGCACGTCCACCGCTCGCGGCTTCCACGACACGGCAACGGCCAGGGCCCCGAGCGGCGCGGCGACCAGGTAGACCCAGAGGTCGGTGTACGTCCCGGAGAGGACGGCGGGAGCCAGCGAGCGAGCCGGATTGAGGGAGCTGCCGGTCCAGGGGCCGATGAGGTACGTCGCCCAGCCGACGGTCGCCGGGGGCAGGAGGAGTCTCCATCGGCGCCAGCCAACTCCTCGGTCCGCCAGGACGAAGACGGACCCCACGAGCAGCGCGGTGAAGCCGGCCTCCAAGGGGAACACTCGGATCAGGTCACCGTGGTCCGGAACGGTCGCTCCCAAGTGGCGGCCCCCTCCCAGCGAGAGCAGGACGACCAGGCTCGCGAGGAACGCCCCCGCGAACTGGGAGGCCCAGTACGGCGGTGCCTCCCTCCAGTCGATGCGGCCACTGACGACCAAGGCGAGCGTCACCGCCGGATTGAGGTGCGCCCCGGAGGTGCTCAGGAACAGCACCACCGGGACGAGGACGGCGGCGAACCACGCCACCGCCGTCATCCATTGCGGGATTCCGCCGGCCCGGCCCGCCCCGACGATCGTTCCGGTACCGATCCCGACCAGGAGCGCGGTACCGAGGAACTCGGCGACGCACCGGGGGAGCAGACGACCGGGCACCGGGGGTCAGGCGTGGGAGAGGAGCGCCGCTCGTCGCCGGTCCCAGAGGACCAATTCGCGCCGAAGTCCCCCGACCCGGCCCCTCAGCTCGTCGCGCACTCGGCGGAAGCCCGCGTCGTCGAGCACGGACGGGTCGGGGAGGGCCCAGTCCGTCAGCTCCAGCCCCTTCAGGTGGGCCGGGCAACTCGCGTCGTCCCGGCAGCCCATCGTGACCCGCTCCCGGGCCCGTTGCAGCATCTCCGGGGTGAGCAGCTGCGGGGCATGCGGCGGAAGTGTCAGTCCGATTTCGGCCAGCATCGGGCCGGTGCGGGGGTCGGGTGTCGTGGCGGGTCGGGTGCCCGCCGAGGTCGCGGTCCAGCCCGGCGGAGGATGGGCGTTGAACATCGCCTCCGCCATCAAGGAACGCGCCGCGTTCTCGACGCAGACGAAAAGGACCGTCGGCGCCACGAAGCTCAGCAGCCCTTGCAGCAGCCCGGAGGGCAGCTCTTCACGTCGCAGCAGTCAGCCCGGTCGCAGCACTCGGCGCCCTCGGAGCACTCGTTCGTCGGCATCGCGGGTCCCGTTCACTTCAAAGACTGAAGTGCTCATAAGCCGCCGCTACGTACGGACAAAGTGTCGCAGTGCTGCGAGGGTGAGCTGGTCTGCCCCTGTCCGCCGGTCGGGCTCATCGACGTGGTCGGAAAGAAGTGGGCGGTCTGCGTGGTCTCGCTGCTGGGCCGATA
>JASHRQ010000003.1 GCA_030037265.1 Thermoplasmata archaeon
GCCCTCGACCCGGGGCTCTTCCCGAGCCTGCTGGGCTAGCCCGGGGCCGCGGGCGCCGGCCCGGCGCCGCCGAGCGAGGCCTCGAGCTCGGCGCGGACCCGGGCGAGGCGGTTCGGCAGCGCGGCCCGCAGCTCCTCCTTGTCGAGCTGCTCCATGTACTCCCGGGCCCGGTCGGCGGCCCCGACGCCCATCTCGAGCTGGCTGAGCTGCACGAGGCCCGAGGCCCGCCACCGCGGGAGGTGCGAGAACCCGGCGTGCGCGACCAGGTCGAGCCAACGCTCCCGCGCCTCGTCGTTCCGGCCCTGCTGCCGGGCGAGCCGAGCCTCGAAGTTCCAGCATCGAAGGAGCGTGGGCGACGGGGGGAGGAGGTGGAGGGTCTCGGCGAGCGACCGGCACCGGCGCAGCGTGGCCCCGGGCTCCCCGCCGGACGCGCCCTGGAGGAGGAGCGGGACCCGCTCGAGCTGCACCTGCAGCTCGAGCCAGAGGAGGCCGGTCCGTTCGGCCTGGTGCAGGCCCCGGTCGAGGATCCGCAGCCCCTCCTCCCGCCCGGCGCGGAGGTTCGCGAGCCGTCCCTCGACGAGCTGGCAGAGGATCTCGAGCTCGGTCTGGTTCGTCCCTCGGACGAGCCGACGGACCCGCTCCAGCGCCTCGAGGGCCCCGGTCGACTCCGGCCCGGCGCGCAGGAGCTCCACGAGCGCCTGCACGATCAGCGCGAGCGCCCGGACCATCTCCCCTCCGGGTCCCTGCGTCAGCCCGTCCGCCTTGGCGACGCTGCTCCGGGCCTCGGACCGGTCCCCGGCGAGCACGTGCTGGAACGCGAGCAGCAGGTGGACGATCGCCTCCGCGGTGGGCGCCTTCGCCGCCGCGAGACGGTCGGCCGTCTCGAGGAGGAGCTGCCGGAACGTGGGCCGTGGGCCGAGGACGAACACGACCGGGATGAGCGGAAGGAACAGCTCCTCGAGCCGGTCGGGGGACAGGCCCAGCCTCAGCCCTTCCTCGATCGCCTCGCGGACCTGCTCCTCCGACTCCGTCGGGAGTCCCATGTACGCGAGGAGCCGGGCGCGGTCGATCCGGAGCTGCGCGGCGAGCTCGCGCTGCGAAGGGTCCGGCGCGGTGGGGACGCAGCGGACCGCCCGGCCCAGCGCCTCGTCGGCCCGGTCGAACGCATACGTTCGCTCCGCGAGCCGTCCCGCCTCGACGAGGTGCCGGAGCGCGATCGGACCGGCCTCGGAGGCGAAGTACTGGTCCGCGATGAGGAACCGCCGCTCGAGGCTCGGCTCCGGGTTGAGCGCGACGAGCGCGTCGGCGATGGCGCGGTGCATCGTGCGACGCGTCTCCTCGGGCAGGCTCTCCTCGACGATCGGGCCCCAGCCTTCCCGCGCAATCCCCACCCGGTTCTCGGTGACCCGCAGGAGCCCTTCCGACACGGCCGGGCCAAGGAGCCCCGCGACCTCCGACGTCCGGCGGCGGGCGATGCGGGCGAGCGACACCTCGGAGGCGGTCCCGCCGAGCAGCGCGACGAAACCGACGAGCTCCCGGCTGGCGGGCTCCAGCGCCGCGAGCGCCTCGCGGGCCCGAAGGATCTCCGCCTCGTCCGGTCGCGCGTGCGGGAACCGTACCCAATCGACATCCGCCCGCCCGAGGAGCTCCTCCTCCCACGCAGAGAAGCTCGGGAGGGACGAGTCCAGCTCGAGCGCGAGCAGGAACGGCCGGAGGCGGACCTGCCGCGAGGCTTCGAGGAGGAGCGCCCGGCCCTCCGGGTCGAGGAGGCCCGCGCCCTCGACGAGGAGCGCGGCCGGCTGGCGGTGCCCTGCACGGAACCGGTCGGTGACGGTCGCCCACACCGCCGCGAAGCTCTGGAATCCGTTGACCGCGGTCCGCCCGGCCGGCGGTCCCGTCCACCGACGTTCCCGGGTCCTCCGGCGTCCGCCGACCGCCGGGAGACCGGCACCGCCCAAGAGACTGTCCCAGCCGCCGGGCGGTTCCTCGGAGAGCTTCTCGCCGGACACCGACTCGAGCCGCTGCGTGTACTGTTCCCAGATGCCGACCAGGGCGCCGTACGCCACGTCGCGCTCCCGGTACGAGCCCTCGGCGCGCAGGACGACGGTCCCCCGGCGCCCGAGCTGGGCGGCCAGGTCGACGAGGTGGGCGCTCTTGCCGCTCAGCGGCGGCCCGGCGATCACGACCGTCCGTCCCGACAGCGCGTCCAGGCCGGCGTACGCACGGCGGAACGCGACAGGCGGGTCCATGGAGCGGTCCTGTCCCTTCCTTGGTCCCCGCTCGGATTTAATCCCGCGGACGCTGTCGCCCGGAAGGAACGCGCGTCCCAACGCGACGGCCGGACCCCGCGCGCTTTATGGCTGCGGAAGAATGGCGCCGCCGTGCCGAGCAGAATGGCCGCGGGACGCGCGAAATTCCTGAATCGGGCGGTCACGCCCGTCGACGTCGCTTCGGTCCGAGGCATCGGTGGGCTCCTCGAGGCGTTCGGCTCGACCTCGATCCAGGCGCGGAACCTCGCGCAGTGCCTCGAGGTGTGGGAGAACGCGCTCCGGGACCCGCGCCGACCCACGGTCTTCCTGGGCCTCACCGGGCCGCTCATCGCCGCCGGCCTCCGCAAGGTGCTGCGCGACCTCGTCGACTGGGGGGTCGTCGACGTCGTGGTCTCCACCGGAGCGATCCTGTACCAGGACCTGTACCAGACGGTCGGCGGCCGCCACTGGATGGGGACCCCGACGGCCGACGATCGCCGCCTCCGGGACCTGTACCTCGACCGGATCTACGACACGTACGTGGACGAGCTCAAGTTCGAGGACACGGACCGCGCGATCAGCCGCGTCACGGACCGGTTCCCGACCCGCCCGGCGTCCTCGCGCGAGTACCTGGAGTTCCTGGGCCGCAGCTTCGACGACCCCGGGTCGGTCCTCGCGACGGCCGCCCGTCGGGGCATCCCGGTCTTCTCGCCGGCGCTCATCGACAGCTCGATCGGAATCGGGCTCACGCTCTACTACCAGGCCCACCGCGGGAAGCCGCGGTTCCTGCTCGACTCGGTCCGCGACAACTACGAGCTGGTACAGATTCTCTCCCAGTCGCCGCGCACCGCGGTGATCTACGTCGGCGGTGGGACGCCGAAGAACTGGATCAACGACGGGATCGTGATGGCGAACTACGCCTTCCAGCGGGAGGGGGAGGGGCACTTCTACGCTCTCCAGGTGACGACGGACGTCCCGGACTGGGGCGGTCTGTCCGGCAGCACGCTCGACGAGGCGCAGTCGTGGGGGAAGATCTCGAAGACCGCGACCCGGGCGACGGCCCGGATCGAGGCGTCGGTCGCGCTGCCGCTGCTCGCCGGCGGCCTCTGGGACCACCGGAAGCGCTGGCAGCCCCGCCGCCGGCTCCGGTTCGACTGGACCGAGGACCAGGTCCGGATCACGAGGCGGCGTCCGTAGCGGTCCTCGGACGGTCCGCCCCGACCCGCCGGACGCACCGACCGGCAGCGCCTTCGCCCCCCGGGGCGCGCCGCAACGTATTTTGGCGTGAACCGCCTCGCCCGTGACCTCGTACGAGGGCGCCGGAACGCGCGAACGTCTCCGCCCCGGGCCGCCAGACCGGAAGGTTCTGCCATCGGCTCGTATGAGATTCCTTACTATAATGCGCATCTATCGATATGGATGCGGGTCGTATAACTCGACAGATTTGCCCAAAGTTTGCAAGAAACGTTAAAATAGCGTGGCTCGACGCGCGGGCGGGAGGTGCCTACCGATGCTGCCCGG
>JASHRQ010000017.1 GCA_030037265.1 Thermoplasmata archaeon
AGCATCTCCGCGAGGCTGTAGCCGCGGTCCGGCAACGACACCCCGACCCCGCGCAGCAGGTCGAGCACGACGGTCCGGTCGCTCGAGCGCCGCCAGCAGTTCACGTAGAGCGCATGGACCGAGAGACCGCCCACCTTGCCGCGGCGCTGCAGGTCCTCGGAGAGGCGGCGCGCGAGCGCGGTCTTCCCGCTCCCGACCCCGCCGGTGACGAGCACGTGGTACGGGATCGACTTCTCGAGCCGCGCCCGGTACCGGTCGTACAGCAGCCGGTACTCCTTCTCCCGGCCGGGGAGCGTCGGGGGAAGATAGGACGGGTCGAGGGTCTCCTCGCGCACCAGGATCGACGCCATCGCCTACGGAGGTCGCGCAGGAGCGACGGTACGGCTTAAGCTCGTGGTCGCGGCCCCGGTCGCACCGCAGCGCGGACCCACGGATAGAGCGCTCGATCCGCGCGGGCGAGCACGGAGGCGGTTGTAGCCCGTGCGTCTAGGACGACCCATCGCCGAGAACGGCTCATCTGCCGGTACGCGCGGGCGACGCGCGCGAGCACGGCGGTCACCTCGAATCGCTGGGTCGGGTCCGGGCGACCGGTCCGACCCGGGATCCGGGCGAGGGCGTCGCGTACGGGCAGCGAGAGGAGCAGCACCCGGTCCGGTCGGATGGCGGCCCTGCGTTGGGCTCGACGGAGGGCCGCCCGTCGCTTCGGCGGGAGCGCGCTGCCTTGGTACGCCAGGGTCGAGTAGAACGACCGGTCGGCGAGGACCACCCGTCCGGCATCGAGCCATCGGAGCACGGACGGGCGCTGTTGCCGTCGGTCCTCGGTGAACGCCCGGGCGGCGGTCCACGGGTCCCGGCCGGCCAGCCGACGGGCGCGTCGTCCTGACGGTCCGTGGGACGGCTCGGTGAGGCGCACGACCGGAATCCCGCGCTGCCGCCAGCGCCGGGCGAGGGAACGCTGGAGGGTCGTCTTCCCGGCGCCATCGATCCCCTCGATTGCGATCAGGAGGCCGCGGCGGGCCGGCGGCGCGGTCATCCCGACCGCTCCTTTCCGTCGGTCGGGTCGAACCCGTAGACCCGCCGGACCGACTCGACGAACGGGGTGCGGAGCCGGTCGACGAGGTCCGGGTGGTCGCGGACGAGCGCGCTCGCCCGCCGCGGCACGGTCGCGAGGTCCATCACCGCTCCCGGCCGGGCCGGGTCGTCGAGGAAGTCCGTCTCGAGGAACCACGGGGCCGGGTCGTCGAGCACCGTCTCCACGAGGTCCCGTCGCGCGAGGAAGGAGGGCACGATGCCGGCCCGACCCGCCGTCGGCACCACCTCGCGGGCGTAATGCTTCACCACCTTGCCCGCCGGCTGCCCCACCGCCCGCGCGAGGTCGGCGACCCCGCGGTAGCCGCGGGCGTCGAGGTCCTCGGAGTGGACGACCGCGGGGCAGTCCGACTCCCGGGCGACGGCGAGCGCGCGACGGAAGACCGTCTCCGCCGCCGCCGCCCGGTCGGGTGCCACCGGGAAGTGGGGCCGTCCGACCTCTCCGATCGCCACCGCGCGCCGGTCCCGGACCCAGCGGCCGGCGAGCTCGAGGGCGCCTTCCTGGACCGCCACCGCGGCCGGAAGCCCGAGCGCCTCCGCGGTCTCCACGAGGTCGACCGGGTACGGCGCGACCACGAGATGCACGCGCACCGGCGTGCCGGTCCGGATGCGGCCGGCGAGCGCCTCCATCTCCTCGAACTGCCGGCGGTAGTCCTCGACGGCGCGGAGCGGCGCGTGGTTCCAGTTGTGCGTGGTGAGGAACAGGTCGGTGCCGCCCTCGCGCGCGAACCGCTCGGCCGCCCGGACGCCGTCGCCCGACGGGGAGAGGTGGCAGTGGTGGTCGACGACCGGCAGGTCGGCCGGGAGCGGCACGTCACCCGACCGCGGCCGGCCTACCGGAGCAGGCCCGCGCCGCGGAGCTCCTCGGTGATCTTGTTGACGGCGAGCTCGACGTCCGACGGCTTCCGCGCGCCGGTGCAGACGAGCTTCCCGCTGCCGAACAGCAGGACGACGACGCGCGGCTCGTCGATGCGGCAGACGAGGCCCGGGAACTGTTCCGGCTCGTACTCGACCCGGTCGAGCCCGAGCGTCACGGCGATCGCGTTCAGGTTGATCTCCGACCCGAGGTCGGAGCTCGCGACGATGTTCTGGACCTCGATGCGCGGGTGGAGGTTAATCTTCTGGCCGCCCTTCTTGATCTGCTGGGAGACGGTCCGGATCGAGTCCTCGACCTCCTTCATGCTCTTCGCGCCGGTGCAGACGACCTTGCCGGAGCGGAACAGGAGGATCGCCGTCTTCGGCTGCTTGAGACGGTAGATGAGCCCGGGGAACTGCTCCGGTTCGTACTCCGCCCCGTCCAGACCGAGGGCGATCGACTGCAGGTCGAGCTCATCTCCGAGCGACGTGGACGCGACCACGTTCTCGATCCGAATCTTGGGCATGCCATCCCCGGCGGTCGCATTTAAGTAGCCTTTAAATACCTTCGCTCGCGCCCCGGCCCCCGGCCGTCCCCCCGAGCCAGCCGCGGAACTCCGCGAGCACCCCCCGGGTGAACCCCCAGACGACGTGGCCGTCGTGGACCGTCGCGTCGACCTCGCGGGGGCCGGCGGCCGTCTCGCGCCCCACGCGTTCGGTCGTGGCGAGCGCCTCGAGCGGCAGCCAGAAGGCGCCCGCCACCTCGCCGGAGGCGGACGCCGGCAGCGCGCGGGTCCCGGTCCACCGTCCGACCAGGACCGCCACCCGGAGCCGGACCGGCCGCGTCGGCCGGATCCCGAACATCCCCGGGGCGAGCGCGACCTCGTCGGGTCCGACGCCGAGCTCCTCCTGGAGCTCCCGGAGGACGGTGTCGGAGAGCGTGCGGTCCTCCGTCGACCGGTGTCCGCCGGGGAGCCCGACCTGGCCCGACCACGGGTCGCCGGCGCGCACCGCGCGCTCCTCGGCCAGCACCTCCGCGCCCCGAGGGCCGGTCCGCAGGAGGATGACGACCGCCGCATCCGCGGCGGCCACCGGAGCGAGCGGCTCGGGCAGGGCCCGGAGCCGGCCCTCCGCGCCGGCGGAGCCCGCGCCCCGACCGGTCACGACTGCCAGTCGTAGTTGACTTTCTCGCGGATCGTCGACCGGTCCACCGACCCTTCGACGGCCGTGCGGCGCCACCGCTCGAGCTCCGCGACGCGGAGGGTCAGCTCGGCGAGGCGCTTCTCGAAGTTCACCAGTCGCTGCTCGGTCGCGGGGTCGAGGGTTCCTGCCATAGCTCTCGGACCGTCCGGTTCGATGGCCACCGGTAGCACGTTCGGATTGATAGCGACCGCGCTCAGGGGGGGCGCGGCCCGGCCGCCTCGACCCGATCCACCCACTCCCGGATCGCGCTCGCGGTCTCCTCCGGTCGCTCGATCGGGAGGAGGTGGCCGGTCGCGGGGAACAGCCGGACCTCGGACCCCCGGATCGCCTGTCGGAGGTAACGTGCGTGGGAGGGATCGACGACCCGGTCCTCGAGCCCGTGGAGGATCAGCGTGGGCACGGCGAGGCGGCCCAGCCGTTGCCGGACGTCGAAGTTCGCGATCTCCCGGGCCCACTCGGCGGTCCAGCGCCCGTCCCGGTCCCGCGGGGCGTCGAGCACCCGTTGGGCGAGCTCGAGGTGCTGCTCCAGCCAGTCGGGGTCGAACAGGTCCATCGCGAGCCGCTTCGTGTACTCGTCGTATCCCTCGTCGCGCAGCGTCTCGGCCCACCGCTCTCCCACCGCCCGCGTGTGGTTGTCGACGTTGGCGGCCGAGCCGAGGAGCACGAGGCTGCGCACCCTCCCCGGTTCGTCCAGCGCGAACCGGAGGGCGAGCAGTCCCCCGGCGCTGAGCCCCGTGAGGTGCGCCGCGGTCACCTGCTTCTCCGCGAGCAGCGACCGGAGCTGGTCCTCGAGGGCATCGAACGTGAGCGCGCCCCGCGACGGCGCCGGCGACCGTCCGTGGCCGAGCAGGTCGGGGGCGATCACGCGGAATGTCGTCGCGAGGTCCCGAACCTGGGCGTTCCAGACCGTATGGTCTCCGCCCAGCCCGTGCAGGAGCAGCAGGACCGGTCCGGAACCCTCGTCTCGCGCGTGGAGCATGGGGGACGGGGTGCGCTCCTCGGCCACGCGCCTCGCACTGGGCCTCGGTATTTAACCCGCGGGCGGGCACGGTAGCCGCCCCGGGCTGCCGACGCTCGCTCGGTCCGTGGCCGGCCGGGGCCGCCTCCCCGCCGCCATTCCCTCGCCGAGCGTACCGTCAAATACGAAGCGGCCGATTCGGGAACGGTATGGCCCGCGGAGTGATACTGATGAGCGGGGGGATCGACTCCCCGGTGGCGCTCCACTACCTGCTCCGGCAGGGGCACGAGATGGTGGCCGTCCACATGGACAACCGGCCGTTCACCGACGATTCGCCCCTCGAGAAGGTCGTGGACCACCTCCGCGCGCTCGAGACGGCCTTCGGCCGGAAGGTGCCGCTCTACGTGCTCCCGCACGGCCCGACCCAGATCGCCCTCATGCGCAACACCGACCGGCACGTGGGCTGCGTGCTCTGCCGCCGGTTCATGTGGCGGTCGGCCGAGAAGGTCGCCGAGCGGGAGCGGGCCCAGTTCCTCGCGACGGGCGAGGCGCTCGGCCAGGTCGCGTCGCAGACGCTCAGCAACATGCGCTCCGCGACCTGCTCCGTCCGGCTTCCGATCGTCCGGCCGCTCATCGGATTCGACAAGCAGGAGATCGAGTCCGTCGCCCGGTCGATCGGCACGTACGGGATCTCGACGCGCCCCGGGCTCTGCTGCCAGGCGGTGCCGGACAAGCCGGCCACCCGCTCGAACCTGGTCCAGATCGAGGCGGAGGAACGGCACGTCGACGTCGAGCAGATCCTCGACGACTGCGTCCGGCGCGCGGTCGTGATGTAAGGGGGCTTCCCCCCGGCCCGGGCGCACGATGGCGTACTACTCCCTCCGGCTCTGCTCCGGTGGCGGCGCGTTCGAGGCGATCCCGTCCCCGCGCCGGTCGCTCGACCTTCCGGGGATCCGAGCTCGGCTGGAGGCGGGCCACGTACCCGTGGTCGACGCGCGGGTGATGCTCATCGTCCAGCTGGAGAGGGAGGTCACCGTGAGCCGGGACGGCCGGCTCCTGTTCAAGACGCGGGACGCCGCCGAGGCGGACCGCCTCTACCGCCGGCTGCAGCCGCTGCTCGAGCTGCCCGACCTCGCGCCGGCGGCGAGCTGACGCGCGCGTTCACGAACCGTTAAGCGGGCGGTCGCCCTTCCCGGCCGGAGGCGACGATGCCGCGACCGGTCTGGGTGCTTGGGGCGGCGAGCAACCGGTTCGGCAAGATGGCGGAGACCGGGCGCGAGGCCGCCGCGCGGGTCTCGCTCGAGGCGATCCGGAGGGCGGGGCTCGAGCCGAAGGAGATCGGCTACACGTTCGTCTCCAACGCGTTCGGCCTCGCCGAGCGCCAGGCGCACGTGGGCCCGCTCATCAACACGGCGCTCGGCATCCCCGAGGTCCCGTCCTGCACGATCGAGTCGGCCTGCTCGTCGTCCAGCGCGGCGCTCCACGAGGCGTACGTCCACGTCGCCGGCGGGTTCCACGACGCGGCGCTCGTCGTGGGCGTCGAGAAGCTATCGCATCTCGATACGCTCACCGCGACGAGCTACTTCGCGATCGGCGCGGACTATCCGTTCGAGTCGCACAACGGCGCGACCTTCCCGGGGCTGTACGCCACGATCGCCAACGCGCACATGCACCGGTATGGGACCACCTCGGACCAGCTCGGCGCCGTGGCCGTGAAGAACCACGCCAACGGCGCGCTCAACCCGCACGCGCACTTCCAGAAGCCGATCTCGATGGAGACGTACCGGAGCTCGCCGGTCATCGCCTCCCCGCTCCGGCTGTACGACTGCTGCCCGTTCTCCGACGGGGCCGCGGCCCTCGTCGTCGTCGCCGCCGAGAAGTACCCGAACCCGGTGACCGAGCCGGTCGTCATCCGCGCCTCGGCCCGGGCCGGCTCGATCGCCGACATGCACGACCGGCCGGAGCTCACGGGCCTTCCCGCGAGCCAGCGGGCGGGGGCGGAGGCGTTCCGTCAGGCGCGCCTCGTACCGGCCCAGGTCGACTTCCTCGAGGTGCACGACTGCTTCACGATCGCCGAGCTCGTCGCGCTCGAGGACTTGGGGTTCTTCCCCCGCGGGGCCGCCGGCCCCGCGACGGCCGAGGGGGTCACGGCGCGCGACGGGAAGCTTCCGGTGAACCCCTCCGGGGGGCTCAAGGCGAAGGGGCATCCGGTGAGCGCGACGGGGGCCAGCCAGGTCGTCGAGGTGTTCGAGCAGTTCAACGGCCTCGCCGGCCGGCGCCAGGTCCCGAAGGCGGAGGTCGCGCTCGCCCACAACGTCGGCGCGACCGGCAGCTCGGCGTCGGTCCACCTGTTCTCCCGGCGGTAGGGGCGCCCCGTGGCGGAGCGGGACCCGGCGGCGGGCGAACCGTCGGCGGCGCACACGATCCGGGAGTTCACCCACGGGTACGAGGAGGAGCGCCGGCTCCGGGGGTTCCGGTCGGCGTCGTGCGGCTTCGTGACCGCCACGTGGGGGCTCGTCTGCCCCCGGTGCGGCCGGGCCGACCTCGAGGAGGCGGCGCTGTCGGGGGAGGGGCGCGTCGCCGCGTTCACGATCCAGACCGTGCCGTCGGAGGAGTTCGTCAACGACGCGCCGTACGCGTACGTCCTCGTCGACCTGGACGAGGGCGGGCGGGTCAGCGGCTGGATGCCGGCGGTCCGGTCCGACGGGGACCTCGCGATCGGGGACCGGGTCCGGTGGGTGCCGTCGTACAAGGCCGGCGTCCAGTTCGAGAAGGCGTGAGCCCGCCGTCGATACCGAAATAGCCGCGAGGGGGCTGGGCCCTCCCGTGCGCGTCGACCTGGGCGACCGCGTCTGGTTCTCGCACTATCCCCCGGGGGTCTCCCGGACGCTCGAGGTGCCGGACCGCACGCTCGTCGACTTCGTCGGGGAGTCGGCGGCGAAGTATCCGGACCGGACCGCGTTCATCTACTACGGCGCCCGGTGGAGCTACGCCCGGTTCTGGGCCGCCGCGGGGCACGTCGGGCAGGCCCTGCTCCGCGAGGGGCTCCGGCCGGGCGACCGGGTCGCGCTCGACCTCCCGAACTGCCCGGTCTACCCGATCGCCTACTACGGGGCGCTGCGCGCGGGGCTCGTCATCGTCCAGGTGAGCCCGCTCTACCAGGGCCAGGACCTGCGCCGTCTGCTCGAGGACGCCCAGCCGAAGGCGATCTTCTGCCTCGACATCGGCTGGCCCAACCTCGAGCGGGTCGCGGCGGAAGGGTTCCGGCTCCCGCTCTGCTACGTCGCCCCGCTCCGGTCGCTCTACCCCCTCCCGGCGCGGTGGTTCGTGAACCGCGTGCTCGCCCGCCGGGGGCTCTCGACCCGGCTCCCGACCGGGCCGTTCGCGCGCTCCTGGGCCGGGGCGCTCGCGACGGCGGGCGAGCCCGCGCCGCCGACGGTGGACGTCGACCGGGACGTGGCGGTGCTCCAGTACACGGGCGGCACGACCGGCGTGCCGAAGGCGGCGATGCTCTCCCACCGCAACCTGGTCGCGAACGCGCTCCAGTGCCGGGCCTGGTTCAACCTGCCCGCCTCCGGCGGCGAGGTGCTGCTCGCCTCGATCCCGTACTTCCACGTCTACGGCATGACCGTCGCGCTCAACTATCCGCTGTTCGAGGGGGCGACGATCGTGCTCGAGACCCGGCCGGACGTGGACGAGATCCTGAAGCTCATCGACCGGTACCGCCCGACGCAGTTCCCGGGGGTGCCCGCGCTCTACAACGCGATCAACCACCACCCGAAGCGGGACCGGTACGACTTCCGGTCGATCCGCGTCTGCCTGAGCGGGTCGGCGCCGCTCCCGCTCGAGGTCGCCCGGCAGTTCGAGGCGCTCACCGGCGGGAGCCTCGTGGAGGGGTACGGCCTCTCCGAGACGTCGCCGGTCACGCACGCGAACCCGATCCACGGCGAGCGCCGCGCGGGGTCGATCGGGCTCCCGGTCCCGGGGACGGACCAGCGGGTCGTCGACGTCGAGACCGGCACCCGGGTGCTCGGGCCCGGCGAGGTGGGCGAGCTCGCGGTCCGCGGCCCCCAGGTGATGCTCGGCTACGCCGGCCGTCCCGACGAGACCGCCCAGGTGCTCGCCGACGGCTGGTTCCGCACGGGCGACCTCGCGACGGTCGACGCCGACGGCTACTGCTCCATCGTCGACCGGAAGAAGGACCTCATCAACGTGGGCGGGCTCAAGGTGTACCCGCGCGAGGTCGAGGAGGTGCTGTTCCAGCACCCGGCCGTCGCCGACGCCTCGGTCGTCGGCGTGCCGGACGCGGAGCTCGGGGAGGTCCCGCGGGCGTTCGTCGTCCGGAAGCCCGGCGCGACCGTGACCGCCGAAGAGCTCATCGCGTTCGTCCGCGACCGGATCGCGCACTACAAGGCGCCGCGCTCGGTCGAGTTCCGCGAGGCGCTGCCGCGGAGCGGGGTCCAGAAGGTGCTCCGCCGGGAGCTCCGCGCCGAGGCGTCCGCTACAGCCCCCGCGCCATGAGGTCGCGGGCGATCACGACGCGCTGGATCTCGTTCGTCCCCTCGAAGATCTCCGAGATCCGGGCGTCCCGGTAGGCACGCTCGATCGGCGTGCCGCGGATGTAGCCGAGGCCGCCGTGGATCTGGAGCGCCTCGTCGATCACCTCGGCGGCCCACTCCGACCCGAGGCACTTCACGACCGCCGCCTCGCGCGTCTTCGTCTCCCGGTCGGCCCGGCTCCAGGCCGCGGGGTCGTGCCCCATCCGGTCCTGGTGCGCGGCCGCGAGATAGACGAGGTAGCGCAGCGCCTCGATCCGCATCGCCATGTCGGCGAGCTTGAACTGGACCGCCTCGTACTCGCTGATCGGGAGCCCGAACTGCATCCGGTTCTTCGAGAACTCGAGGGCGGCGCTCGCGGCCGCCTGCATGCCGCCCAGCGAGGCCGCGCCGAGCGACACCCGGCCCACGTCGAGCGCGGTCATCGCGACCCGGAAGCCGAGCCCGACGCCCCCGAGCACGTGCTCGGGTCCCAGCTCGACCTGCTCGAGCAGGAGCTCGGCGGTGGAGGTGCCGTGGAGGCCCATCTTCTTCTCGCATCGGCCGACGCGGAACCCGGCGGTGCCCTGGTCGACGAGGAACGCGGTGATCCCGCCGTGGGGCCCCTTCTTCGCGTCGTTCGCGGCCATCACGACGACCGTGTCGGCCTCCGCGCCGTTCGTCACGTACAGCTTCGTGCCGTTCAGCACCCACCCGTCGCCCTTCGGGACGGCCGTCGTCTGGAGCGCCCCGGAGTCGCTCCCCGACCCCGGCTCGGTGAGGCTGAACGCCAGGAGGCGCTGCCCGGCGGCCGCGGGGGCGAGCCAGCGCCGTTTCTGCTCCGCGGTGCCGTAGTACAGCAGCGGCGTCGTCCCGAGGGAGGTGTGGGCGCCGAGGATCGCCCCGTGGGAGGCGTCGACCCGCCCGATCTCCTCGAGGAGGATGCAGTAGCCGACCTTGCCGAGGCCCAGGCCGCCGTACTCCTCCGGGATCGGGACGCCGAAGTACCCCTCCGCCCGCATCCGGTCGACGGTCGCCCGGGGGAATCGCTCCGTTTCGTCCATCTCGGCGACGACCGGCGCGATCTCCTTCTGCGCGAACGACCGGACGGACTGCCGGAGCGCCTCCTGCTCCGGGGAGAAGGTGAACTCGATCGCCATCGCCGCTCAGGCCCCCCGGAACTTCGGCGGCCGGTGCTCGACGAACGCGGCGATCCCCTCGCCCAGGTCCGAGCTCGGCAGCACCGCCTCGACGAACCCCCGGGTCTCGACGGCGAGCCCGTCGCGCACCGTCGACTCGAGCCCTTCCTGGATCGCCCGCTTCGATGCCGCGACGGCGAGCGGGGCCTTCTCCGCGATCGTGTGCGCGAGGTCCCGGGCCGCCCGCAGCTCGTGCCCGGACGGGACGACCCGGTTCACGAGACCGATCCGATGCGCCTCGGCCGCCGCGACGAGCGCCCCCGTGAAGATGAGCTCCTTCGCCTTCGCGGGGCCCACGAGCCGCGGCAGCCGCTGGGTCCCTCCGTACGCGGGGAGCAGGCCCAGGCCGACCTCCGGGGCACCGAACTTCGCGGAGTCGGAGGCGACGCGAAGATCGCAGGCGAGGGCGAGCTCCAGCCCGCCGCCGACGGCGAGCCCGTTGACGGCCGCCACCGTGGGGCAGCGGAACTCCGCGAGCCGCTGGAACAGCGCCTGGCCCCGGGCCTGGACGGCCGGGGCCTTCTCGAGACCCATCGTCGCCATCTCCTTCACGTCCGCCCCCGCGCAGAAGTACTGGCCGTCGCCGGTGAGCACGAGGCACCGGGTGCTCGGCGCGGCCGCGAGCGCGGAGAGCCGCGCCTCGAGCTGGTCGAGCACCGCCGTGCTGAGGGCGTTCACCGGGGGATGGCGGAGCACGACCAGCTCCACGCCCCCCTCGTCGCTCTTCGTCCCGACCAGCTCGGCCCCGGCCATCGTCGTCCTCTCGGCGCGCTAGGGCGAGCGCGACTTAAACCCTGAGCGGAACGCGAGGCCGGCGCGGGCGGGGCGACGCGTTCCCGCGCAGCCTGATATACCGGCCCCCCGTCCGCCGCCCGTGCAGCCCGCGGGCCGGTTCGCCGACGCGCGAGCCTCCTGGGACGACGCCCAGTTCGTGATCGTCGGCGTGCCGTTCGACCGGACGACGTCGTTCCGGCCGGGCGCCCGGTTCGGCCCGGACGTCATCCGCCAGCAGTCCTGGAACTTCGAGTCGTACGACCTCGAGACCGGGGTGGACCTCTCGGAGGTGCCGATCCACGACCTCGGCAACACCGACGAGTACGGCAGCTCGGCCGACATGGTCGAGGGGGTGCGGGAGGCGATCCGCCCCATCTACCGGGCCGGGAAGCTCCCGATCGTGCTCGGGGGCGACCACGCCTGCGCCCCCCCGAGCGTCGAGGCGTATCCGGACGGGGGGTCGCTCGGCGTGCTCTACCTGGACGCCCATCTGGACTTCCGCTCGGAGTACCTCGGGGACGGCCGGAGCCACGCCTGCTCGAGCCGCCGGATGGTCGACCGGCTGGGCGCCCGGAACGTGGTCGTGCTGGGCGTCCGGTCGGTCTCGAAGGAGGAGGTCGACGACAACAAGACCGTCGGGATGTCGTTCATCTCGGCGCACGAGATCGCGCAGGAGGGCATCGAGTCCGCCGCGCAGCGCGCGCTCAACATGCTGAAGACGGACCGAGTCTACATCTCGCTCGACATCGACGCGATCGACCCGGCGTACGCCGGCGCCACCGGGACGCCGGAGCCGTTCGGCCTCACGGCGCGCGACGTGAAGTACGTGATCGACCAGGCGGCCCCGCGCCTCGCCGGCCTCGACATCATGGAGGTGAGCCCGCCGTGGGACTCCGGCAACACGAGCGCCCTCGCCGCCCGCCTCGCGCGCGAGGCGATCGTCCGCGTCGTCGCCCACCGGCGGGGCCGGTGACCGACGCCCACCCGGCGCCCGACGGCCGGCCGGTCGCCCGCGGCGCGGAGGCGTCGCTCGTCCGGGTCGAGTGGCTGGGACTCCCCGCGCTCCGAAAGGAGCGCGAGGCGAAGAGCTACCGTCCGAAGAAGCTCGACGAGCGGCTGAAGCGCGAGCGCACGCGGAACGAGGTCCGGCTCCTGACCGAGGCGCGGAAGCTCGGGATCCGGACCCCGATCGTCTACGACGTCGACCTCGCCCGCCACCGCCTCATCCTGGAGCAGCTCCCCGGCCCGACGCTGCAGGAGCTCTTGGAGCAGCACCGGGACGACCGCGCCGCGGTCGAGCCGGCGGTCCGCGCGCTGGGCGTCGCGCTGGGCCGCCTCCACGCCGCGGGGATGTCCCACGGCGACCTCACGAGCTCGAACGTGCTGTACCCGGACGGGCCGGCGGGCCCCGCGGCGCTGCTCGACCTGTCGATGGGGTCGCGGAGCGCGGGGCTGGAAGAGCGGGGGATCGACCTCCACCTCGTCGAGGAGGACCTCCGGGCGATCCATCCGCAGGGAGACGCCCTGTTCCGGTCGTTCGCGGCCGGGTACGCGGAGGGGAACCCCCAGGGCCACGCCGAGGTCCGGAAGCGCGCCCGGGAGATCCGGGGCCGCGTGCGGTACGCCTGACGGCGTCCCCTCAGCGTCCGACGCGCGCGAGCCCGTCGTGGAGGGAGCGCGGGAGCGCCTCGATCACGTCCGTCGCGACGAGCCCCCAGCTCCGCTCCTCGAACGCGCGGAGCCCCGCCTCGCCGACCCAGTACGCGGCGAGCCGGGCCGCGTCCACGGCGCCGACGTCCCGCGCGAGGAGCGACCCCACGACCCCCGCGAGCACGTCCCCGACGCCCCCGACGGTCATCGCCGGGTGGTGGTGGCGGTTCCGGTACGTCCGCGCGCCGTCGGAGACCACGTCGAGGTCGTCCTTCGCGAGGATCGTGAGGGCGCGCTCCCGCGCCGCGGCCGCGACCCGGTCGACCCGCTGCTCGGCCGGGCCCGCCGGGGCCGGGCCGAAGTGCCGGTCGAACTCGTGCCGGTTCGGCGTCGCGACCCGGGGAGCGGCGGGCGCGCCCGCCGGCGGCGCCTCCCACCCACCGAGCGCGTCGGCGTCGATCACGAGCGGCACCGACTGGGCCGCGGCCCAGCGGAGGAGCTCCCGGGCGGCCGCGGCGCTCTCGGCCGCGTCGCCGACGCCCATTCCGACGACGAGCGCGTCCGCGTGGAGCTCGCCCACGAGCCGGACCAGCGTCGCCACGTCGTCCGGTCCGAACCGCCCGGTCCCCACGGCCCGGACGATCAGGTTCGGCGAGAACTCCTGGATCCGGTCGGCCGCCGGCGACGGGGCGACGACGATCGCCCGCTCGGCCCCCGACCGGAGGACGGCGAGGCCGGCCAGCGCCGGGGCTCCGGCGTACGGGCCCCCGCCCACCACCATCACCCGGCCCGTGCGGGCGAGGCGTCCCCGGACCGGGGGGGTCGGGTACAGCAGGAAGACGCCCGGTCCGGTCTCCTGGTCGGCCGCGGCGGGGATGCCGATCGGCCGGACGACGATCTCGCCGCAGGTCGCCTCGGTCATGTCGGTCTTCACGAACTCGAGCGCGACGGTCCAGCGCGGACGCACCGCGTCCGCGTGGCCGACGCCGGTCGGCTCGTCGATGGAGAGGACCGGTACGCCGCTCGCGTTCACGGCCCGCGAGCCCTCGAGGTACGGGGACCGGAGGTCGCCGTGCTGCCCGGTGCCGAGCATCGCGTCGACGACGAGGAGATGCCCGCGCAGGGCGTCGGCGCTCGGGACCCCTTCGTGGACCGGCTGGCGCGCGGCCAGCCGGTCGTAGCACCGACGGGCCGACGGCGTACGGATCTCCGCGGGCGAGCCCAGAAGCCAGACGTCCACGGGGTGCCCCCACTGCGCGAGGTAGAACGCGGTCGCGAGGCCGTCCCCGCCGTTGTTGCCGGTACCGGCAACGACCGCGACCCGCCCGCCCGGGCCGGCGCGGGCGGCCGCCTCCTCGGCGACGGCGCGGCCGGCGTTCTCCATGAGCGTCTCGACGGGCACGCCGAGCGCGACGGCGTTCGCCTCGATGATCCGCGTCTCGCGCGCCGAGCGCGGAGGCCCGTCCACCGCCGGCCCTCCGTCAGCTCGCGGGCGCTTCCGCGGGGGTCTCCGGGGGCGCCCCGAACAGGTTCACGCTCGCCGGCAGGAGGTTGCGTCGCGCGAGGTACGTCGCCTGGGTCCGGCTGTACCGGAACAGGATGTCGGCCTTCCCTTCCTGGAACCCCCACGGGCGCAGGATGAGCAGGTCCCCCTCGCGGACCCACATCTTCTTCTTCATCTTGCCGGTGATCCGCCCCATCCGCGAGAGGTTGTCCTCGCACATCACGCGGATCCGGGCGGCGCCCATCAGCTGGCTCGCGACGCCGAAGATCTCCCCGCGCTTCCGGCGCGGGAGCGGGAGCCGGCCGATCTCCTCACCACCTTCGACCACCGTGACGGTGGCCGGCGCCTCCTCGGCCGGTGGCTCGGCGGCGGCGGGTTCCTGCGGGGGCGGCGCTCCCTCGAGGCTCACGGCCGTTCGGAGCCGAGGCGACTATTAAAGCGGCCCCCGGCGAGGGAACACCTTGAGCGGGTTCGTCTCGAGCATCTTCTCGAGCAGGCCCCCCGGAAGCGGGAGCGACCGGATGGCGCTCAGGTTCTCTCCCAGGTCCTTCACTCCGGGCCCCGGCCAGTCGCTGCCGTACAGCACTTGGTCCGGGATCTTGTCGAGCGCCGGGAAGTAGTCGAGCAGCCGGCTCGGCGGAACGCTCGACACCTCGAGATAGACCCGGGGGAACCGCCGGGCGAGGAACAGCGCCTGGTCGGTCCAGAGCGGCCGCCCTCCGTGCGCGAGCACGATCGTCAGCCGGGGGAAGTCGACGGCCACGTCCTCGACGAGCAGCGGCTCGCCGAACCGGTTGCGGGCGCCGGGGAAGATGGACGTGCCGGTGTGGACGATGACGGGCGCCCCCAGCTCCTCGCAGGCCGCGTAGATCTCCCGGAGGCCCGGGAGCTTCCCGTCGAGGTAGCCGTTCGGCGCGAACAGCTGGTGCGGCGGGTGCAGCTTGATCCCGCGGAGCCCGCCCTGCGTGAGGAGGCGTCGGGTCTCCGCGCCGGCGTCCTTGCGCGTCGGCAGCACGGAGCCGACGGCGACCAGCCGCTCCGGGTCCTCCCGGGCGTAGTCGCGGACGAAGTCGTTCGCCCGCTCCGTGTAGCCGATCACCTCGGGCGCGACGTAGTTCACCAGCACCGCCCGCTCGACGCCGGCCCGGTCGAGGAGGTCCAGGAACGCGCGCGGCTCGCGGAGCAACCGCTCGAACCCCGGGGCCAAGGCCGGATGGGACGCCATGAGCGCCCGCGCCTCCGGACGCATCTCCCAGAGCGGGTTCACGTGGACATGGCAGTCGGTGACGCCCATGCCCGGCGCCCACGCCCGGGTCCACATGAGCGCTCCCACGGCCCCCCCGGCTCGGAGGACCGCCGGGCGGTCCGGCTTCCGCCCCCCCGCAGGGTTTATCCCCGCCGCCCGTCGTGGTCCGGTTCGTGGCGCGAGGAACGGCCGCCCTGCCCGTGCTGACGCCGCACCATCTCAAGTCGACCTACATGGCCCCGGGCGAGGTGCTGCACCTCGAGACGCGCGCGACGAAGCTGTTCTACTTCCCGGGCCCGGTCGCGGCGCTCCTCATCTTCCTGTTCCTGGACTACGCGTGGGCGAGCGCGCTCGGGGCCGTACCGGGGATCCCGCTGCTCACGAACGCGCTCCAGCACCTGCCCAACGCCCCCACGCCGTACCGGTACTACGCGTTCCTCCTGTTCCTGTTCATCACGCTCCTCATCGCGCTCTGGATCCTCGTCCGGTGGCTCCGGTGGATCCGGACGGTCTACGCCGTCACCGACCACCGCGTGATCCGCCAGAAGGGGATCGTCTCGCGGGACGTGGACGAGATCCCGCTCGCCCAGGTCCGCGGGGTCGACGTGCACCAGACCGGCTGGGAGCGCGTCCTCCACTACGGGACGATCCGCGTCAGCGCCGAGGGCGGGGCCGCGATCGGGAACGAGGAGTGGCAGGGGATCCCGAACCCGTTCCAGCTGCAGCGGACGATCGAGACCGCGATGCAGAACGCCTCCGCGCCGCCGTACGGCTACCCGCCGGCCGGCGCGGCACCCGGCTACCCCCCGCCGCAGCCGCCCCGGCTGTAGCCGCCGGGAGCCGGCTCAGGCTCCGCGGACCTTCCGCACCTCGGCGGTGAGCGCCGGCACGATCTGGAACAGGTCCCCGACGACGCCGTAGTCCGCGACCTTGAAGATCGGCGCGTTCGGGTCGGAGTTGATCGCGACGATCGTGCGCGAGCCGACCATCCCGACCAGATGCTGGATCGCCCCCGAGATCCCCACGGCGACGTACAGCTGCGGCGTGACGGTGCGGCCGGTCTGGCCGACCTGGTACGACGTCGGCCGCCAGCCGGCGTCGGTGACCGCGCGCGAGGCGCCGACGGCGCCCCCGAGCGCGCCCGCGAGCTCTTCCACCAGGTGGAAGTTCTCGGGGGCGCGGAGCCCCCGCCCGCCGGAGACGACGACCGTCGCCTCGGCGAGGTCCGGGCCGGACGCATTGGAGGCGGCCTCGAACCCCACCGCCGTCCCCGGAACGGGGGACGGGCCCCCGGAGATGGCCCGGGCCTCGACCGGTGCCTCCGGTCCCGGTGGAGGCGCGGCGAACGCCAGCGGGTGCGTCCCCCACACCGCGCGGGGCCCCTCGAGCCGCACCTCCTCGAACGCCCGCCCGCTGAACACCGTCCGGACGGCCCGGAACCCGCGGTCCCCGTCCGGCACCAGGTCGACGACCCCGGTCACCGCAGCCGCGTCCCATCGTGCCGCGAGCCGGCCCACCAGCTCCCGTCCGGCCGCCGTCCCGCCGACGACCACGTGCGCCGCGGACCGCTCGGTGGCCACGGCCGCGGCGACCGCCGCGGTCCGCGACGCGTGAAACGCATCGAACGTCGGGTCCGACACCGCCAGGACCCGGTCGACGCCGGTCCGGGCGAGCTCCGAGGCCGCGGCGGCGGGCGCGCCGGCCAGCACGAGGCCGGTGACGGTCCCGGAGCCGGCGGGCCCCACCAGCCGGCGCGCGACGGTCACCGCCTCCGCGCTCGCCCGGGCGAGCCGGCCCCCCCGGACCTCCCCGAGGACCAGCGCGCCCCCGCTCACGGGAACGTCCTCGCCTCCTCGCGCAGCGCCCGGACGAGCTTCTGGGCGGCTTCCTCGGGCGTCGAGTACTCGATCATCTTCGCGCCGGAGCGCGGCGGCGGGAGGCGGAACGCCGTCCGGACCGACCGAGCGCGCCGGTCGCCCAGGGCCGCCGCGACCTCCGGCCACGGCACCTTCTCGATCGGGGCCCGTCGGGACCGGAGGACGTTCTGGAGCTTCGCCGTCCGGGGGTCGTTCCACGCCTGCTGGAGCGCGACCACGATCGGCGGCGGGGCCTCGAGCCGTTCGAGCCCTCCCTCGACGGCGCGGGCGAACCGGAACCGCCCCCCCGCCGCGTCCCACCGGAGGTCGACGACCGGGCCGAAGTCCGGCACCGCGAGGTGCTCGGCGACCGCCGGCCCGACGAGGCCCGCCTCGTCGTCCATCGCCTGCTTGCCCACGAGCACGAGCTGGAACGGGCTCCGACGGCCGGCGGCCGCGAGCGCGCGGGCGGCGAGGAGGGGGTCGATCGCGAGGTCCGCCGGCGGCTCGACCCAGGTCGCCCCGTCGCAGCCGAGCGCGAGCGCGGCCCGGAGCACCTCCTCGGTCCGCGGGGCCGGGCCGACGGCGAGCGCCCGCACGTGGGAGTCCGGCACCGCCTCCCGGAGCAGCAGCGCCTGCTCGACCGCGGACTCGTCGTATCCCGCGAGCACCCACTTGACGCCGTCCAGGTCGGGCGCGGTCCCGGCAGCGTTCGGGCGGAGCCGGGCCTCCGGGTCCGGGACCGCCTTCACGAGGACGAGGATCTCCATCGGGCCCGCCGGCTCACGCGTACCGCGTCAGGAGCTCGCGCGCGATCACGAGGCGCTGGATCTCGTTCGCTCCCTCGTAGATCTGCGTGAGCTTCGCGTCCCGGAGGAGCTTCTCGACCGGATAGTCCCGCATATAGCCGTACCCGCCGAAGATCTGCACCGCCTCGTCGGCGACCCGCATCGCCGCGTCGGAGGCGAAGCACTTCGCGATCGACGACTCGAGCGTCCCGCGCTGTCCGCCGTCGATGAGCGAGGCGGCGCGCCAGGTGAGGAGCCGGGCCGCCTCGATCGACTGCGCCATGTTGGCGAGCTTCAGCTGGATCGCCTGGTGCTCGGCGATCGGCTTCCCGAAGCTGTGCCGCTTGAGGGCGTAGGCGGCCGCGTAGTCGATCGCCGCCTGGGCGATCCCGGTGGCGAGCGCCCCGATCGGCGTCCGCGTGTGGTCGAGCGTCCGCATCGCGAGGCCGAACCCCTCGCCTTCCGGTCCCAGCCGCTGGTCGGCGGGCACCCGTACCTTCTCGAACCGGATCGTCCCGGTCGAGGAGGCCCGGTGGCCCATCTTCTCCTCGTCCTTCCCCGGCACGACGCCCTCGGAGTCCCGGGGGATCGCGAACGCGGTGATCCCGCGGTGCCGGAGGGTCGGGTCGACCGTCGCGAAGACCGTGTAGAGCGACGCGTGGGGGCCGTTCGTGATGAAGCACTTCTCGCCGTCGACCACGTAGCCGTCCCCGTCCTTCGTCGCCCGGGTCTGGAGGCCGCCCGCGTCGCTCCCGCCGCCGGGCTCGGTGAGGCAGAACGAGGCGAGGTGGTAGCTCGCGCAGAACGGGGGCAGGAGGCGCCGGCGCTGCTCCTCGGTGCCCCCGAGGAGGATCGGCTCGAGCGCGAGGCAGTTCGCGATGATCGAGGTCGTCATCCCGCCGCACGCGCGGGCGAGCTCCTCCACGATGAGGCACTGGTCGAAGACCGAGAGCCCGCTGCCGCCGTACTCGGTCGGCACGTTCAGGTTCATGAGGCCGAGCTCGAAGCCCTTCCGGTAGATCTCCTCCGGGAACCGGCCCGCCTTGTCGCACGCCGCGGCCTGCGGGAGCATCTCGGTGCGCGCGAACTTCCGCGCGAGCTCCTGGAGGCTGCGCTGCTCGTCGGTCAGCGCGAAGTCGACCATCGACCCTCCCGCGCGGCGGCCGGAGCGGGATTCGCTATAAGAGGGTTGGCGACTGGCGCACCGATGGCCGGCCGTTCGAGGCGCCGGGCGACCGCGCGCGAGCTCCGGCTCGGCGACGACCTCCGGTTCGACCTCGACCGGTCGCGACGGATCGGCGCCCCGGAGGTGATCCTGGGCGAAGGGAAGCCGCCGGACCGGGTGCTCGCGCTGCTCCGGGCGCTGCACCACCGGGGACGGGGGGCCCTGCTCTCGCGGCCGACCCCCGAGCAGCTCCGCGCCCTCCAGGGACCCGAGGGCCGCTCCCTCCCGCTCGACTTCGTCGCGGGCGGGCGCCTCGTCCGCCTCCGGCCCCGCCGTGCGCCGGC
>JASHRQ010000107.1 GCA_030037265.1 Thermoplasmata archaeon
AGCGGGATCGGCTGGGCCGCGGCGGCGGCCGGGCCGGCGAACGTCCGGCGGGTCAGGAAGAACAGCTCGCCGCCCATCGCCAGCGCGGTCGCGACGCCGAACGGGACCGGACCCCACGGACCGGCCGACAGCGCGAACGACAGGACCTCGCCGAGCACCATCGTCGCGAGGGCGGCGGACACGCCGACGGCGGTCCGGAGGTACGGAAGCGTCCAGTCCGCGCGCCGCCGCCGCTCGCGGCCGATCAGCGCGAGCACGAGCCCCATCGCCGCCGCCATCGCGAGCGCCGCCGGGAGCGGGTCGGCGATCACCCACGGGCCGATGGCGGCCGTCGCCGTGAACGCCCAGAGGAGCCGCCGCTCGGCCGGCGCGAGCGGCACCCAGTGGACGAGGTACGCCATGCTCCCCACCATCGCCGCGGCGAACCAGACCGACTCCACGGCCGCCCCGGCGAGCGCCGCGAGGCCCGCCCATCCGGCGGCGGAGAACGGTGCCGTCCCGCTCCCGGTGAGGACGAACGCCACGCCCATCATCGTCTCGTCCCCGACGACGAGCAGCGCGAACGTGAGCGGCCACGCCCAGCCGCGCGCGGGGAGGAACTTCCGCTCCGCCCGGAACAGGACCGCGATGAGCCACGAGCCGAAGATCGCCATCATGCTGTTGCCGGCGATGAACAGCGAGATCTCCGACGCCTGGCCCGGGCTCACGACGGCGTAGACCGCCGACGCCCACAGCCCGAACGACATCACGAGGAGCCCCAGGACGAGCGTCACGACGCCCAGGTTCGGGGTGCCGCCGCCGCGCGGGAGCCACCGGCGGAAGAAGTACAGGTTCCCCACGACCATGAACGCCGCGACGAGGACGTACAGCGCGAGCCACGGGCTCGCGGGGGGGATCGGCGGCACGACGATCATGCCGCCACGCCTCCCCGCGCCCTCATCGCGCCTCCCCCGCGGGCGCCGCGCGCGGCGCGAGCGTCACCGTCGCGGCGCCGGGCGCGGTCCGGGGGCGCGCCGCGGGCACCATCGGGATCGGCGTCTCGCCGCGCGGCCGCTCCGGGTGGCCCAGCTTCTCGCGGAGCCAGTGGCGGATGTCGTACAGGTACAGGTTCCCGTACGGGCAGGCGCCCGCGCAGTTCCCGACGCCGCAGCACTTCGAGCTGCGGAACTCGCCGGTCTGCCGGAAGTGGCCCGGCATGTCGACGAGCCCGACGGGGCAGCTCTTCGCGCAGTCGAGCGTCGTGCACGCGCGGCAGACCGCCGGGTCCCGGACCTTGAGCCGGTAGACGCCGAGCCGCTGGAACGCCTGGGCGATCGTGCCGGTGTAGCACCAGCCCATCGTGACGCAGTTGTAGTTCCCGACGTACGGGATCGTGACGAACAGCACGTACCACATCACGCCGAACGACAGCGCGAACAGGAACACCGTGGGGTCGGTGCCGCCGACGGAGACGTGGAGCCGGCCGGTCGCGTCGAAGTACGAGAGGAACGAGGCGCCGACGAGCGACGTCATCACGACCCCGGTCGTCACCGAGTACGCCGTCGAGAACCGGCTGCTCAAGAACTTCCGCGCGATCGGCGCCGACCGGTTGAACGAGCTCATCGCGTCGATCGTCGTCCCCTGGTACATGAGCGGCGCCGTGCAGAACACCGAGCAGATCGCCCGGCGCCCGAACAGCATGGAGAGCGCCCCCGTCGCGACGTACGTGACGAGCACGACGGTGAAGACCGACGGCGCGAGCGGCGCCGAGCCGATCCCCATGCTCCAGCCGAGGAACGGCACGCTCGTGCCGGCGGGCGCGTTCGGGAACAGCGCGGAGTAGTAGACGCTCGGGAAGAAGGTCGCGAACGCCGCGTAGCTCCCGAGCATCAGGAGCAGCCGCACCTTGGTCTCGCGCTGGCGCGTCTCGCGGTACTTGAACGCCACGAGCGCCCCCATCTCGATGCCCATCATCGCGAGGAACCAGGTCGAGCCGGTGACGATCGCGACGAACCAGAACCCGTTCGACGCCGCGTTCGCGAGGACCGTGAGCGGCGCGCCGGCGAGCGCGAGCGACGGGAAGCCGCCCGCGTAGACCGCGGGCTGGAGCTGGAGGTCGAACAGCGCCCCCATGAACAGCTCGGCGACGAAGATCGCGGCGAGCAGCTGGAACGCCCAGTTCGGCCGCAGCTGCCAGACGACCCGGTCCTCCGGGTCGAACGCGTCCGGCCGGAGGACCGCCGAGAAGTACAGCACCATTTCGAGCACGACGGCGAGGGCGAACAGCCCGGGCGGCCCGCCGTCGGCCCAGACGAACAGCCCCGCCATCATGAGCGCGTAGACGGCGAGGAGGCGGACCAGGTACGCGGCGAACCGCGCGGGGAGCTGCTTCGTGCGGTAGATGTGCTCCATCACGTAGACGAACAGCGCGACCATCAGCGCGCCGCCGCCCAGCACGCTCAGCGCGACCCACGCGCCGCTCGCGAGCGCGGGCGGGGAGAGGAGCATGATCGCCCCCTGCAGGACGAGGACGGTCCGGAGCGGCCCGTCGAGCTCCCGTCGGAGGAGCACCACGGTGAGCATCATCTCCCCGGCCATCGTGAACAGGAACCACGGCGAGTCGACGACCCGGACGACGAGGCCGAGGAGTCCGCCGCTCGACAGCAGCGAACCCATCCCCGAGCCGCTCGCCATCAGGAACGTCCAGCCCATCAGGAACTCGTTCACGAGCACGAGGGCGATCGCGCCGGCGACGAACCCGCCCCGGCCCGGGAACGGGCCCGCGGGAGCGGCCGGCGTCGTCCCGGCCCCGACCCGCCCGGCCTCCCGGACGAAGGCGTAGAACAGCGGGAAGACGCTCCCGGACATGAGCCCGGCCGCGAGCAGCAGGCCGGCGACCAGCCCGAGCGTCCCGGGGTGGACGTAGTAGACGACCGCCCCCGCGAACATCGCCGCCATCATCGCGAGCAGGAACAGCA
The DNA here is from genome assembly GCA_030037265.1 of Thermoplasmata archaeon. Taxonomy (GTDB): domain Archaea; phylum Thermoplasmatota; class Thermoplasmata; order Lutacidiplasmatales; family UBA184; genus JAKIWV01. The sequence continues at coordinate 2,958 of JASHRQ010000107.1, forward strand.
CCGTCGCGCCCTGCGGGACCGTGCGGACCCCGGCCGCCCACCGGACCAGCGCGGCGGTCGTGGCGGCCATCGCCGCGGCGAAGACGGCCAGCAGCAGCTCGACGCCGAGCGTCACGGGACCCTTCCTTCCGCGCGCGACCCGTTCACGACTCGGCCGCCCTCGTCGCGTCCGGACGGACCGCGTCGGAGGAGCGGGCGGCCGCGCCCGGCTCCGGGCCTACCGGTCCGGCGTCCCGGGCGGGCTCGTGACGGGCGACCGCCCACAGGATCGGACGGAACGCCCGCTCCGGCGAGTAGCCGACGGCGAGGCTGAACAGCCCCAGGAGCCCGAACTGGAGGACCCACCGGAGCGCTACGCCGAGGCCGATCGCGACGGGCGGGGCGACGGCTCCCCACGCCGCCGGCAGACCCGCCGCGCCGAAAAGCTCGTTGACGAGCCCGTGGAGCCCCCCGCTGGACAGCGGAGGAGGGACCCAGAGCAGGAGCGTGAGCCCGGTGACGAGGAGCGCCGCCCGGAGGAGCCGGCTCTCGAGGCGACGCCCGGGCCGCCCGAGCGCGGCGAGGGTGCCGACCGGGAAGAGCGCCGCGAGGCCGGCGACGACGGCGACCAGCTGGTGCTGGAACAGCCAGGAGACCCACAGCGCGGCCGACGCGGTCGAGGGGCCGACCGTGGTCCAGGCCGCGAACATCGCGAGGGACCAGGTGACGGCGGCCGCGAGCAGCGCGACGCGCAGCGCGGCGCCCGCGAGGAACCGCCGGTCGACGGGCGGCGGCCGGAGCGCCGCGGCCTCCGCGTCCCCGGGGCCGGCGCCGAACAGGAATCCGTAGACGGCGAGGAGCTGCTCCTGGGCGAGCAGCGCGACGTACAGGATGCCCGCCTGGAACATCGCGATGTACCAGGTGTTGTTGAGGACGGCCTGGTACGAGGTCCCGGTCGCCTGGGCGGCGAGCCCGATCCCCGCCGTCGCGGCCGCGGTGGTGGAGCAGCAGGCGCCGAGCGTCACGAGCGCGATCATCGCGGGGGTGAAGCCGGCCGCCGTCGAGGCGGCCGCCGAGGAGCCGGCGCGCGTCTTCCGCTGGCGGGCGAGCCGGACGCCCAGCACGACGGCGACTGTCATGCCGAGCGCGACGCCGACCGACGTGACGACCATCAGCAGCGTCCCGAGGAACGGCAGCGCGAGCACGAACGCCGGGTTCACGACCAGCGCGGCGGGGTAGTCCCACCACGGCTGGCCCGACGGGATGAGGATCCAGTACGACGAGACGTGGGCGGGCGGGGAGAAGATCGTCAGCATGCCCCCCACGAGCATCGCGACCAGCGCGTAGACGATCCCGACCGACAGCGCGAGGATCCGATGGATCGGCCGGCGCACGAGCCGACGCGTGCGCGCGAGCGTCAGCCAGGTGAGCACTCCGGGGGCCTCGCGCGGGGTCGTCATCGGCGCGGACGCCGTTGACGGGGCGCCCGATTGATACCCTTTCCGTACCGGCTCCTCCGGAGGGCGGCGGACGGGCCGTCCGGCGCGGCCCCCGGGTCCCCCCCGGGAGCGGGCGGGTGACCCCGCTCCGCGAGGCTTTAATCCGAGGGCCCGTTCCGGAGCCGGAGCGCGCGGATGGCCCCCGATAAGGCTGCGGTGCCCCGCTCCCCCGACCTGGAGGCGGCGGGCCTCTCCGACGCCGCCCAGCTGGTCGACCGCATCGCGAGCGAGCTCGACCTCCTGTCCCGGAACGTCGAGATCGTGGAGCGGCTCTCGGACAAGAACCCCCTCGGGATCATCCGGCTCAGCGAGGCGTTGCGCCTCCCGATCCACAAGGTGCGCTATTCGCTGCATCTCCTGGAGCGGGAGGGGGTGATACAGCCGTCGGCGGAGGGGGCGATGCTGACCGACAAGGCGCGCCAGTTCTGGGCGCAGCTCGACGCGGCGCTCGCCCGGATGACCGTGCTCGTCCAGCAGCTGCAGCAGAAGGCGCGGGCGCACCAGCCCGGCGCGCCGTCCGGGCCGAAAGGCTCTTAGACGCGTCCCCGGTCCGCGCCGCCGGTGCCGCCGTAGCTCAGCGGTAGAGCGATCGGCTGTTAACCGAAAGGTCAGCGGTTCGAACGTCCGGGGGCCGCCGTTCCCCCGGACCGGAACTCCGCTCGGCGGCGCCTCCGGCGTCCGCGCGGGCCCGTAGCTTAGCCCGGCTCAGAGCGACCGGCTCATAACCGGTCGGTCGGCGGTTCAAATCCGCCCGGGCCCACGGCCGCTTCCGGATCGGCGGCCCTGGGGAGACCCTACCGCCCCACCGGCGGCGCGGCGACCCGCGCCGCGAGCGCTTCGACGACCTCGTCGGCGTCGTTCGGCATCGGCACCCGCCGGTACCGGATCCCGTGCTGCTCGGCGAACTCCCGGACCACCACGTCGAGGTCGTACAGCACCTCGAGGTGGTCGAACACGAACCCGAACGAGGCGATCAGCGGGTCCCGCGCCCCCCGGGCCGCCCAGTCGACCATCACGTTCGTGAGGTCCGGCCCGAGCCACTCCTCGGTCGTGTTGCCGGCGCTCTGGAAGGCGAACGACCATCGCTCGAGCTGGGCGGCCCGCGCGATCGCCGCGGAGGTCGCCTCCAGCAGCTCGGGATACGGGTCGCCGCGCGCGCGCATCCGCGCGGGGAGGCTGTGGGCCGACAGCAGCACGGGGCTCCCCGGAGCCGGGTCGCGGGCGAGCTCGTCCCGGATCGCCCGTCGCCAGTATCCGACCCAGTTCGGGTCGAGGTGCCAGCCGAGCCGCACCTCGACGCGGATCGGCGTGGGCGAGGCGCGGATCCCCTCGGCGACCCCGTCCTGGTACGGCTCGCTGATCCAGGTGGAGGCGTACGGGGAGAGCGGGACCGCCACGAGGTGCCGGACCCCCGCCCGAGCGGCCTCGGGGACGACGTCCCGCAGCGCGGGATGGCCGTGCTTCACGCCCAGGAACACCCGGGTCCCGGGCCGCTCCCGGTCGAGCCGTCGCTCGAGCTTCGTCCGGAGCGAGGCGAGGATCCGGTTCTGCGGGGAGCCGCCGATCCGGTCGTATCGCCGGACGTACTCGGCGACCATCTCGGGGGACGGGGGACGCCCGTGGAGCACCTCGGTGAGGTAGGCGGGCAGGTCCGCGGCGCCGTTCGGGCTGCCGTAGCCCATCAGCAGGACCGCGCTCGTCCCGGCCTCCTCCGTCCCGCTCACCGCCGCTCCCGGCCGCTCCCCGACGCGTGCACGAACTCCACGAGCGCGCGCACCCGGTCGGGGTCGGTCTCGGGCAGGACGCCGTGACCCAAATTGAAGACGTGCGAACTCCCGTCCGGCACCTCGTCCAGCACCGCCCGCGCCTCCCGGAGCATCGCGTCCTCGGTGCCCAGGAGGGCGCCGGGGTCGAGGTTCCCCTGGAGCGGCATCCGGTTCCCGAGCCGCCGTCGCACCCGGCCCAACGGCTCCCGCCAGTCCACGCCGAGGGCGTCCGCGCCGGTCTTCCCGAGGAGCTCGACCAGGTGGGAGGAGCCGGTGGAGAAGTAGATCGTCGGCCGGTGGAGCGGCCGCAGCTGGTCGAACAGCGTCTGCAGCGGCCCGAGCAGGTGGCGCTCGAACGCCGCGGGGCCGAGCGCCCCGGCCCACGTGTCGAACAGCTGGAGGACGGCGGCGCCGCTCTCGGCCTGGAGGCGCAGGTAGTCGACCGTCATCGAGACGAGGCGGCTCACGAGGCGGTCGAAGGTCCCCGGGTCCCCGTACAGGAGGCGCTTCGTCGCCGCGTGGTCCCGCGAGGGGCCGCCCTCGACCAGGTACGAGGCGAGGGTGAACGGCCCGCCGGCGAAGCCGATGATCGGGCGGTCCGCCTCCCGCTCCAGGAACCGCTCGATCGCCCGCCCCACGAACGGGACGGACGCCCGGGCGTCGAACTCGGTCAGCCGGTCCACGTCCTCCCGGGAGCGGATGGGGTGCCGCACGACCGGGCCCAGGCCCGGGTCGATCGAGAACTCCACCCCGAGACCTGCGAACGGGAGGGAGATGTCCGCGAACACCACCCCGGCGTCGACGTCGTACCGCTGGAGGGGCTCGAGCGTCACGGCGGCGGCCAGCTCCGGGTCGCGCGCGATCTCGAGGATCGGATGCGCCGCCCGGAGCTTCCGGTACCCGGGGAGGTGGCGACCGGCCTGGCGCATCAGCCAGACGGGCGTCGTGTCCGTCGTCTCGCCCCGAAGCGCCCGCGGGAGCCGGTCGCGCCTCATCCCGGCGCTCCCCGGGCCCGGGCGAATCCGGACCGGAACGCCGCGCGGGCCCGGGCGAGGTCCCCCGGTCGGATCGCCGCGGAGACGAACGCGCTCTCGAGCCCCGAGGGCGGGAGGAAGACGCCCCGGTCGAGCGCGGCGTGGAAGAACCGGGCGTACCGCACGGCGTCCTGGCGCCGGGCGTCCCGGTCGTCGACGATCGGCCCGGGGGCGAAGAAGAGCCCGAGGAGCGAGCCGACCCGCTGCACCCGGAACGGGACGACGCGCTCCTGCTCCGCCCGCTCCTCGAGCTCCCGCTCGAGCGCCGCGCCCATCGTCTCCAGATGTCGATAGACGGGCGGGGTGAGCCGGGCGAGCATCGCGGCGCCCGCCGCCATCGCGAGCGGATGGCCGGACAGGGTCCCGGCCTGGTAGACGGGGCCGACCGGGGCGACCCTCTCCATCACCGACCGACGGCCGCCGTACGCCCCCACGGGCATCCCGCCGCCGACCACCTTGCCGAGGGTGACGAGGTCCGCCGAGAGGCCGAGCGACCGGTGGACCGTCCCCCGCCGGAGCCGGAACCCGGTGATCACCTCGTCGGCGATGACGAGCGCTCCGTGCCGGCGGGCGAGCGCGGAGAGGGCCCGGAGGAACCCGGGTCGCGGCGGCACGACCCCCATGTTGGCCGCGACCGGCTCGACCACCACCGCGGCGACCGAGTCGCCGTGCGCTTCGAACAGCTCGGCGAGTCCGTCGGGGTCGTTGTACCGCCCGACGAGCGTCTCGGCGGCGATGGCCGGCGGGACCCCTGCGGAGTCGGGCAAGGCGAAGGTCGCGGGCCCCGACCCGGCGCGGGCCAGGAGCCCGTCCGAATGCCCGTGGTAGCCGCCGGCGAACTTCACCACCTTCGTCCGGCCGGTGAACCCGCGCGCCACCCGGACCGCGCTCATGACCGCCTCGGTGCCGGAGCTCACGAACCGGAGGCGCTCCAGCTCCGGGGCCGCCCGTCGGATCGCTTCGGCCAGCGCGTGCTCGGATGGGGACGGGGCGCCGAACGTCAGCCCCCGGGCGGCGGCCCGGCGCACGGCCGCGACGACCCCGGGCGGGGCGTTCCCCAGGAGGTTCGCCCCCCACGAGCCCACGAGGTCCAGGTACCGCCGCCCGTCCACGTCGACGAGGTAGGCGCCCCGCCCCCGGGCGAAGAACACCGGCGAGCCGCCGACCGCGCGGAAGGAGCGGACCGGACTGTCGACGCCGCCGACGAGCACGTGCGTCGCGGCGCGCCACGCCGCGCGCGAGCGGGGCCCCGGCGCGCCCCGGGTCACGGGAGGCCTTCCGCCAGGTCCAGCATCCGGCGGGCCGAGGTGAGCACGCAGGTGAAGATCGGCGTCTCGAGCTCGGTGTACCGGCTGGCCTCCGTCGAGCGGAGGTCCCGCACGAGGTCGAGGAACTCGTCCGGGGAGTCGGCCTCGAAGGAGAGGATGAACTCCATGTCGTCGAGGCCGAACGAGTACCCCGTGTGGATCCGGACCTTCGGATACTTGTGCCCGATCCGGAAGTGCTCGCCCATGATGCGGCGCCGCTCCTCGTACGCGAGGCCGTACCACGCGCGCTTCTTGACGAACGGGTAGACGAACAGGTACGGGAGGCCGAGCGGCCGGCGCTGCGTGCTCGACCCCTCGCCCCCGTGCGCGTGCTCGCCCAGGTACTCCGAGCGCCGCGCCATGCCGAGGTAGGAGTACGCGGTCTCGAGATACCCTCCGAGCGGGGTGCCGAGGAGGCGGGCGTGCAGCGCCTGGATCGACGCCACCTCGGGACCGATGGACCAGACCATCATCTCGGTCCCGGCCTTGAGGCCCACGAGCGAGTAGGTACGGACCCGCACCCCGGCCGGCGGGCGGTCGAGCACGCCCGCGAACCGCTCCTTGGCCCGCTCCCGGTCCGCGGCGGGGAGCGTGCGCCACTCCGGTCGGACGTGGAAGAACGTGTACTGCACGAGGTCCCGCGGCCCCTCGTCCTCCGCGGGGCCCTCGGGGTCGGGGCCGGAAGATGGGTCGGTCATCGTCCGGTCCGGGATCGCCGGGCGACCTCCCGCGCGAAGTACGTGACGATCAGGTCCGCGCCGGCCCGCCGCAGCGCGACGAGCAGCTCGTCGACCGCCGCCGCCTCGTCGAACACGCCGCGCTCGGCCGCCCGCTTCACCATGGCGTACTCGCCGCTGACCTGGTAGGCCGCCAGCGGCACGGCGACGCGGCGCCGGGCGCGCGCCAGGAGGTCGAGGCTCGTCAGGGCCGGCTTCACCATCAGCAGGTCCGCCCCCTCGGCCTCGTCGAGGGCCATCTCCCGGAGCGCCTCCCGGCCGTTGCGCGGGTCCATCTGGTACCCCCGTCGGTCGCCGAAGGCGGGGGTCGACTCCTCGGCCTCCCGGAACGGGCCGTAGAACGCCGAGGCGTGCTTCGTCGAGTACGACCAGACGGCGGTCGACTCGTGCCCCCCGTCGTCCAGCGCGGCGCGGATCCGGCCCACCTGGCCGTCCATCATGGCGCTCGGCGCGACCACGTCCGCGCCGGCCGCCGCGTGGGCGACGGCCACCCGGCCCAGCAACTCGCAGGTGGGGTCGTTCGCGACCTCCCCGTCGCGGACCACCCCGCAATGTCCGTGGGAGGTGTACGCGCAGAGACAGACGTCCGTCGTGACCACGAGGCCCGGCGCCGCGCGCTTCAGCTCCCGGACCGCGGCGGGAATCACCCCGTCCCGGTCCCACGCCTCCCGTCCGTCCGGGAATTTCCTCCGGGAGGTGCCGAACAGGAGCACCGCTCGGATCCCCTCGCCCTCGAGCTCCCGGCCGAGCGGACCCAGGTCTCGGACGGTGTACTGGTCGATCCCGGGCATGGAGGCAATCGGCCGGGGGCCTCCCGACCCCGGTCGGACGAACACCGGGTACACGAGCCGCCGGGGCTCGACCTCGGTCTCCGCCACCCAGTCGCGCAGCGCCGCGGTTCGGCGGAGCCGCCGTGGGCGCACGCGGAGCGCGTCCGTCGACCGGCTCCCGGTGGCGCGGGTCCTACGGTCGGGCATCCCGGAGCCTCTCCAGCACGTGGCGCGTAAATCGTTGAGTCGTCGCCGGAGCGACCGACACCCGACGGAAGCCGTACGCCGCGGCGGCCCGGCGCGTGCGCTCGCCCAGCACGACCAGCCCCCTACGCCGCGCCCGGGCGGAGAATCGTCGAGCGCCCAGCGCCGTCCGCAGCGACCCGAGGGCCGAGGGACTGGTCGCGGCCCACAGGTCGGCCTCGGCCAGCTCGCGGCGGACCCGCGCCGTCAGCTCGGGCGCCGACCCTACCCGATAGACGACCAGGTCGACGACGCAGTGCCCGCGCCGTCGAAGGGACCGCGCGAGCCCGGGTCCGGCCCGGTCCGATCGGAAGTACACGATCTTCCGCGGGGGCCCCCGGGCGAGCGCCCGGGCCAGCGCGAGCGTCCCGACCGTCGTCGGCCGATGGACCGCCCGACGGATCCCGGCGGCGCGGAGCGCGCGGGCGGTCGCGGGCCCCACGGCCCAGAACTCCATCCGCCGGGTCGCCGGGGCGGCGTGGCTCAGCCAGGGCACCACGCCCGCCGCGACGCCGGTCCGGCTCGTCACCACCACGACCTCGACCGCCACCTCCCGGTCGACCCGGGGCCGCCAGCGCTCCCACGGGACGGGGGTCGGTGCGATGGTCGGCACCCGGATCACGCGGACCCCCGCTCGTTCGAGGAGGGGGTCGATGCCGGAGAGGGTCCCGGGGGCCGAGAGCACGGCGACCGTCCTCCGCGACCCCGGCGTCCTCATCGACCTACTCGGCGTGGGAAGACCGTAGCTGGAGCGCGCCCCGTCGTACCATCGACGCGCCCAACCGACGGCCGAGCTCCTCCGCGCGCCCGGCCGGTCCGGAGCGATACGCGCGAAGCCAGCTCCGGCCATCGGGCGCGAGCACCTCCGCCGTCAACGTCAGCGTTCCTCCGTCGAGCCGGGCGAGCGCTCCGAGCGGAACCCGGCAGTCGCCGCCGAGCGCCGCCGACACCGCGCGCTCGGCCGTGACGCATGCCCGGCTGGGGGCGTGGTCGATGCGACGGGTGGTCCCCACCAGCGGGGCGTCCTCCGCGCGGGCAAGGACGGCCAGCGCGCCCTGGGCGGGCGCCGGGAGGAAGGAGTGGGTCGGCAGCCTGCGCGTGATGTCGGAGGTCCGCTGCAAGCGGGAGATTCCCGCTACGGCCAGGATCACCGCGTCGACCGTCCCGGACCGTACGAGCCCCATCCGGGTGTCGACGTTCCCGCGGACCTCCACCACCGACAGGTCCGGCCGCCAACGGAGGAGCTGGGCCCGACGGCGGACGCTGCTCGAACCGACCCGGGCGCCCGCGGGAAGGCGTCCTCCCGGCGCGGTCGGGGCCACGACGAGGCAGTCGCGAGGGTTCGCCCGAGGAGGGCAGGCCGCCAGGACGAAGCGGGAGTCGAGCTCGGCGGGGAGGTCCTTGGCGCTGTGCACGGCGAGGTCGACCTCGCCCCTCGCGAGCGCTCGGTCGATCGCGTCGGTGAAGTCCGGCGAGCTCGTCGGGGACCGGTCCCGGTCTCCGCTCGTCTCGATCGGGACGACCTCGAACCGGCGGCCCGGGACGAGTCGCGCGAGGCGACGGAGCACGAGGTCCGTCTGGGCCCGGGCGAGCGGACTCCGCCGGGTACCGACCCGGATCGGTTTCGTCACGAGCCGTCGGGGTCGGGCCGGAGGAGCCGGAGCGCGAGCTCCCGTTCCCGGTCCCCGTCGGGTCCCGCGGGAAGGGACCGCAGCCGCCGGGCCGGCGGGAGGAGAAGGCGTTTCACGAGCCGCTCGGTGAGCCGCCCGACCGCGGCCTCCTGCTCGGGCGTCAGGACGCCCCAGAACCGTCGGGCGTTCGCGAACTCCTCCCGACGGATCGCCTCGGCCGACCGGAGCCAGGCATCGACCCACGGCTCCCCGAGGCGTCGGTGGACCTCGGCCCAGTACGCCCCGGCGAGGCGCGCCACGCGCGCGTCCTGCCCCGAGTCCGCTGGGCTCCGGGCGAATCTCGCGTGGAGCTCCTCGAGGTCGACGAGGCGGACGTTCGGCAGCGACCGAACGCCCGGGTCGATGTTGCGCGGCAGGCCGAGGTCGACCAGCAGCAGGGGCCGGTCGCGCGGGAGCTCCGAGGTCGGAAGGCACGGGGAGCCCGACTTGATCGCCGTCACGACCGCGTCCGCGCTCCGCAGCTCGGCCGGGAGCGCGTCCAACGGAACCGGGCGGGCGCCGGTCGCGTCGAGGAACTCGCTCGGAGGCGGCCGGGCGCGATAGACGACGGTGATCCGGGCCGCGCCGGCGAGGTCCTCGGCGACCTGGCGGCCCACCGCGCCCGTGCCGACCACGAGCACCCTCGGGTCGCGTCGGTCGAGCAGTTCCCGCACGAGGGTCGCCGCCACCCGGGCAACCGAGGGGAGCGACGGACCGGACGGGGCGGTCTCCTCGGCGGCCGTAGCCGCGGTCGAGAACAGTTCCGCGAGCATCGGCCGAGGGTGGCGACTCTCGACCGAGCGTCCCGCGGCGCGCACCTGCTGGCGGACCTCGGCCTCCCCGAGCGCGAGCGATTCCCGGCCGGCCGCCACGCGGAACAGGTGGAGGAACAGCTCGCTCCCCTCTCGGACCTGCCAGGTCCGGGGGGAGCCCGGGAGCACCCGGAGCCAGTGGTCCACTTCGGAGGAGGAGCGGGCGAGCAGGACGAGCTCCACCCGATGGCAGGTCGAGAGCACGGCGACCTCCCGGGTCCCCGGGAACTGAGAGAACCACGTCCGGATCTGCTCGGCAGTGACCGCACGGGACCGGCGTTCCAGCTCCTCCAGGGGGAGCGAGCCGAGGTCCGCCGCGATCCCGTAGATGCGCAGGCGGGTCGGCGCAGTCGCCGGGGCCGGGCTCGGCTCCGTACGGCCGACCGGCTCCGGGACGAAGGGGAAACGGTCCGAAGCGACGGCCGTCACTGAGCTGCTCCGAGCGGTCGATTTTGAACCGGAGGGGAGGTTAACTGCCCGATGTACGAACCGTCGCACGGCGTGGGAGGACCGCCCTGACCCGGCGACTCGATCGCCGCGTCCGCGCGCGTGACCCGCCGCTCGACCGAGCGGACCGGCCCCCGAACGCCGCGGCCCGGAGGCTTCGGCAGCGTCTCGGTGTGCGAGTGCATGGCACGCGTGCGACCCCGCGCTCCGCGAGCAGATCCGAGCGGGCCCGTCCCCGGCCTGCACGTTACTATGCCGAATCTGCGTGTCAGCGGGACGTGAGCCGCCCGGTCCACGCTCGGAAGGGTCGCGAGCACGCGCTCGAAGCCGTCGGTCGGAGTGCCGACTTCTGTATCCCGCCGACGACGCGCCACCGGCGAGCGGTACGATTCGCCGGTTCCCAGCGCGCTTCGGTACGGACGGCACCGGGTTCGCGTCGCCTTCGCCGAATGGGGCTTCGGAACCCGTCCTGCTATGCACGCCGAAACAGGTATGCATTTTCATAACCCGCGTATATAGTGGCGTGTATGTAAGGGGGGCCCGTTCGCGGACGCCAGCCGTGACTCGGATGCCTGGGGGGACCCCTACGCCGTTCGGCGGCGGGGCGCTTCCGACTCGGCACGGGCGCCTGCCGTGGGCGGTAACCGCCCGCGGGGGGTGGCCGACGACCCGCGTGAGGTGAACGATGGCAACGCAGGATTCCGCAGTGGAACAGGTGCTGCTCGCCGACCAGTCCGACCGAAAGCTTCGGCGGGCGCTCTCCTTCCAGGACCTGTTCATGATCTCGTTCGGCGGCGTCGTCGGTTCCGGCTGGCTGTTCGCGGTCGCCTACTCCGCGTTCTACGCCGGGCCCGCGGCGATCGTCTCGTGGATCATCGCGGGGATCTTCATGATCGCGATCGCGCTCTGCTTCTCCGAGACCGCGTCGGCGCTGCACCGGACCGGTCAGCTGGTGCGCGGCCCCCTGTACTCCCACGGGGGGTACACCGGCTACATCATCGGCGCGGCGTACATCCTGGGGTCGATCACCGTCCCCGCCATCGAGGCGGAGGCGGTCGTCACCTACCTCACCGCGTATCCCCAGTTCAGCTTCGCCGTGAGCTCGGACGGGCTCCTGTCGGCCGGGGGCGTGGTGATCGCGGTCATCCTGCTGATCGCGTTCTTCTTCCTGAACTATGTCGGCGTGCGGTTCCTCGGGCTGTTCAACTCCATCGTGACCTGGTGGAAGCTCATCATCCCGACGCTGACCGTCATCTTCCTGTTCACCGTCTTCAAGGCGAGCAACTTCACCGTCTCGGGCGGGTTCGTGCCGTTCGGCTGGCCCGGCGTCTTCATCGCGATCCCGTCGGCGGGGATCGGGTTCGCCTACCTCGGCTTCCGCGGCGCCGCCCAGTTCTCGGGCGAGGCGAAGAACCCGCAGCGCGACGCGCCGCGGGCAATCGTGCTCTCGATCGGCGCCGCCGTGGTGCTGTACGTCCTCCTGCAGGTCGTCTTCATCGGGGCGCTCAACTGGGGCGCGGCCGGGATCGCGCCGGGCGACTGGGCGGCCCTGCCGAGCACCGTCGTCTGGACGAAGCCGTTCTACGAGGTCATGAAGGAGGCCGGCCCGGCGCTGCTCGGCGGCTTCGCCTCGATCCTGCTGGTGGACGCGGTCGTCTCCCCGTCGGGGACCGGCTGGATCTTCCTCGGCGAGGCGACGCGCGCGGTGTACGGGGTCGGCGCCGACGGCTTCTTCCCCCGGGGCCTCCTGAGCATCCAGCAGCGCACCCGGATCCCGTGGGTCGCCCTCATCGCGACGACGGTCGTCGGCGCGATCTTCATCGCCCCGTTCCCGGCCTGGTACCTGTTCGCCGGGTTCGTCACGGACACCTTCACGATCTCGCTCCTGATGGGGCCGCTCACGCTGTACGTGGTCCGGCGGTACGCCCCCAACATCCACCGGCCGTTCCAGTTGCCCGCGGCGTACTGGATCGGCGCGGTGGCGTTCATCGGCGGGGCGCTCATCATCTACTGGTCGGAGTTCGGCGGGCTGTTCTACGTCATCACGGTGATCTTCCTCGTACTGCCGGTCTTCTACTGGTTCTACGTGCCCCGGAACTTCGGGATCTCCCAGGGGTTGTCGGTCACCGTCGGCGTCGTGCAGCTGGTGCTGGTCGTCGTGGATACGGTCTACGGGTACATCGACCTGCACATCGGGAACGTCGTGAGCCTCCACGCCACGCCGCCGGCCGTCGCCGATTCGACGCTCACGACGACCTTCCTGATCTACTGGTTCGCGATGCTGCTGATCATCTGGGTGCCGACGCTGTTCATGCAGCGGCTCTCCAACGCCGACGGGAAGAAGGCGTTCCCCTCCGCCTACTGGGTCCTCGTCCTCCTGTTCGTCGAGCCGCTGATCTCCTGGTTCTCGGTGCTCGGGACGTGCACTCCCGCCGGCTGCTACGGACCGCTCGCGCACCCGGGGACGCCGTACATCCCGTTCCCGTACGACACGGTGATCATGACGATCGTCGCCGCGGTCATCTACGTCTGGGCGATGCGGAGCGGCTACCGGACGAAGGACCTCGCACAGATCGAGTCGATGCTCGCGAAGCCGGACGCGGACGAGGTCGCGTCGGCGTAGCCGGCGCGGCTCATCGGGCCTGGTACAGCGGCTTCTGGCACTGCTCGCACACCTCGGTGTCGATGTTCGGCTCGTAGCGCGCGTGGACCGTCGCCCGGCACCACGGGCACGGGAACCGGGCGAGCGGGAACGGCGCCCCGGTGTCGTCCCGGCGGAGGTCCATCGGGATCGCCTCCGTCGAGGCCGCCGGCAGCCCGCGCTGCTCCTCCAGGCGGTCGAGGAACCGGCCGAACCCCTCGAACGACGTCAGCACCCGGCCGACCCGCCCCGTCGTGGCGTCGGTGGGGAGCGTGAGCGTCGCCTCGGTCCCGTACACCGCGAACGTCGGGAGGTCCCGTCCGATCGACGGGGCCAGCCCGGCAGCTCCCCGCAGTACCTCCGTCACCTCCGGCGTGCGGAAGACGGGGTCCAGCGCCTCGTCGAACGCGTAGACCGCCCAGCGTCGGTCCAGCTCCGGGTCGCCCGTCCCGGACCCCTTGACGCTCTTCCGCGTGCGGCGGTAGCGCGCGAGGATCCGGTCGGTGCCGATCGAGCTCCGGGTGAACACCCCCGGCCGCGCGCCCGCGTACACCCAGGGCATGGGCTCGTGCGGCATCTGGTCGGGGTCGGCGAGGCGGGAGGCGGTGGTCATCCCGACCTGCATGTCCGGCGAGAGGACGCGGGGCTCGAGGAACCGGACCTCCCACAGCCGTCCGGCCCACGGCCCGACCAGCGAGGGGAGGGCGGCGGTCGCCCGCCGGCCCGGCACCGGGACCGACGGCTCCTCGTGGAACTCGAGATACCGCCCCGTGAACCGGTGGCGGACCTGCGTCCAGAACTCCCTCGCAGGCAGGCGCGTGTCCGGCCGAGCCATCCGGTCCCCGGGTCGGTCAGGGCCCGGTCGGTAAAAATCTCCGCTGCCGCCCTCCGACCGGCGTGGGCGGGGGTCCCGGAGGTCGACTTACCCAGCCGGAGCGCGCAGGATGCGGACCCGGCGGACCTGATGGACGGTCCGTCCCGTCCGTTGCTCGATGACCTTCATCTGGACGGTCAGCTCCCGGGCCCGGACGACGTCGAGCAGCGGACCCAGGTCGGACGGGGACAGGGTCCCGTAGACCGGCCCCGGGCCCATGAAGAACAGGTGCTGCTTCTCTTCCGGTGAGCTCGTCGGGTCCGGCCCGAGGTCCTCGACCTGCAGGAAGAGACCGGGCGCCCCCCAGGTCCGGAGGACCGGGCGCTGCCACCGGCGCGTGAACAACAGCCCGCGGGCGTCCGCCCGGATCGAGACCGTGGGGTTCACGAGGCCGTTCCGTAGGCTCAGGACGACGAGCGCGGAGCCGAGGACGACCAGCAGGGCCGCCACGACCAGCTCCGGCGTGGCGCGGGCCCTCCACAGGACCGTGAGGAGGTACGCGCCGATGCCGATGAAGGTCACCCCGATGGCGATCCCGGTGGCCGCCACTCCGATCCGGCGACGGAAGAACTGCTGGGCCTCGGAACCGAGGTCCAGCTCGAGCACCGCCCCCGGGTCCTCCGAAAGCGCGAGAGCGCCCGTCGCCATGGGGAAGCGGAGAGCGGACCGGTCGATAAGAGACGATGCCCCCGACCGGATCCGGTCCACCGGCTCGAGCGGCCGCCGGACTCTCCGCCGGACCGGGGCGGATGGAGCGGGGCCCCGGGGGTCGCTGCCGGCCGCCGGGCGCAACGAAGTGCGGGCCCGCCCGGATCCGTTCGAGTCGTTGCCGACGCGATGGGTCGAGCAATGTTGTATCGAGGAGGACGTACTGCGTCCTCCGGTGAAATGACTCCCGGGCGCTCTGGGGCGGTGCTCCAGGAGGTACTCTCGCGAGAGGCACGCCCGGTGCTCCCACCGCGAATCCCTACTGGAGTGGCCCGTTCGGCGGGGTCCGTACCCGAGGCGCTGCGGGGCCGCCCCGACGATGCGGCGGGCGGGACCGCGCGGCGCGGAACGCCGGTCGATCCTACGGGAGACCCTCCGGGCCCGGACCGAGGCACCGTCGATGCAGCGTGAGGAACACCCCGACGTGGCCTGGGTCACCGGGCTCGTCGGGTGTGCCACGCCGCTCGCACGCCAACGAGTCCGCGAGGCCCAGGAAGACCGACGGCTGTTCCGCCACTTGGAGGTCCAACACCTCCGGGGCGGGAGGTCGTCCTATGTCGAGATCGACGCCCCGCTCGAGCTGTACGCGCTCGCCCGGATCCTTCGTCCCCGCCACGTCGTCGAGGTGGGGGTCTCCTCGGGCGTTTCCTCGGCCTACCTGCTCCGCGCGCTCGACCGCAACGGGTCGGGCACGCTCCACTCGGTCGACCTGCCCGAGCGCCCGCGCGCCGGTGCGCGCCCGCCCGACCGGTCGTGGAGCCTCCCGCCGGGCCGCGAATCGGGCTGGGCCGTGCCGTTCCCGCTGCGGAAGCGCTGGGACCTGAGGCTGGGACCCAAGCGCGAGGTGCTCCCGCTCCTCGCCGACGAGCTCGACGGGGTGGGCCTGTTCGTCTACGACGTGCCCCACGAGGACCGGGGGGCGTACGCGGAGTTCCGGCGGCTGGACCCGTGCCTCCCCCCCGGCGCGGTGGCGATCGTCGACCATGGGCCGGGCGGAGGGCTCTGCGCGGCGCTCGCCCGCTGGGCCCGTCTCCGCGGGGGGACGCCGACCCGCCGGACTGGCCTCGGGCTGTTCGGCTTCCGGTGCGGCGGTCGCGCGAGCCCGCGCCGCGGCCGCGTTACGTGAAGTCCTGCCGCCGGAACAGAAGGTAGCCGAGGACGGCGCCGACGATCGCGTACGTGAGCATGATCGCGACCCCCTCCGGGATCGTCGCGGTGTAGGTGGTGGTCACCGGGCCGGCGAGCCCGAAGGGGTGCGAGTGGACGATGTGCGCCGGGTAGCTGGCGTTGATCACGTTCGTGATGATCGCGCTGCCGTAGGTGATCATGAACCACGGCTCGATGTGCACGAGCGCGACGATCACGTCCTCGATGACGGCGAACGCGAACAGGAACAGGAGGAGCGAGACCAGGATCGACATCGCGCCGCTCTTGAACAGCGAGCTGAACAGGAGCGTCACCCCGATCACGGACAGCAGGTACAGGACCGAGAACGCGACCGACTCGAGGAACACCATCGGCGGGGGCCCGAGGTAGTACCAGCCGTTCCCGACGGCGACGGCGGCGTAGATCAGGATCACGAGCAGGCCGGCCACGAACGCCGCCGTCGCCTTCCCGAGGTAGATCGACGAGCGGCGGACCGGGTTGCCGAACAGGAAGTACCCGGTCTTGTTCTGGAACTCCCCGGAGATCGCGTCCCCCGCGAAGAAGACCGCCGCGAGGTCGACCAGGAACGCGATCGCGACCCCCCAGAACGTGCCGTAGAACGCGATCGGGCCCACGAGCAGCGACTCGGGGCGGTAGTGGGCGATGAGGACCGTGAACAGCGCCGCGATCGCGCCGGTGATGCCGAGGAGGACGATGAACCGGCGGGAGCGGGCGAAGTTGAGGAGCTCGTACTGGGCGACCCGGGTGATCTGGGTCCAGCTGTCGGGCAGCGACCGGTCGAGGTGCGGGGCGGTCGCGTCGGCCGTCGCCATCGGCTCAGTACCCTCCCTGGATCAGCTTGAGATACGTGTCCTCGAGCCGGGCCATCGAGGTGGCCGGCGTGAAGCTCAGGAGCCCGATCTGCGCGTTCACGAGGTCGGCAAGCAGCTTCTGCTGGCCCGCCGGCCCGCCGCGGAAGCGGAGCGTGAACTTCCGCGCGTCCGTCCGCGTGACGAGCGTCACGCCCGGGATCGCCCCCAGCCGGGCCTCCAGGTTCCCGTCGGCGGCGGCCGCGAGGCCGATCTCGACGAGGTCGGCTTCCCCGACGACCCGGTTCGTGACGTTCTCGATCGTGTCGTAGGCGAGCAGCTGGCCGTGGTCGATCATGGCGACCTCGTCGCACATGTCCGACACCTCGCCGAGCAGGTGGGAGCTCATGAAGATCAGCCGCTGCTGGCGCTTCAGCGCGAGCACGATGTCGCGGACCTCGGCGACGCCGCGCGGGTCGAGCCCGGTCGACGGCTCGTCCAGGAGGAGGATCTGGGGGTCGGGGAGGAGCGCCGCGGCGATGTTCACGCGCTGCTTCATCCCCTTCGAGAACTTCCCGGTCCGCGCGTCGATCCACTCCGTCATGCGGACCTCGTCGAGCACCTCCTTGATCCGCCGCGTGCGGTCGCGGGACGGGATCCCGCGGAGGTCGGCGATGTACGACAGGGCCTCGCGGGGGGTGAGCGCGGGGTAGATCTCCGGGGTCTCGATGAGCGACCCGCACTCCTCGAGCGCGCGCCGCTTGTCCTCCATCACGTCGACGCCGTTGATGCGCGCCGTGCCCGCCGTCGGGTGGATGAAGTTCGTGAACATCTTGAGCGTCGTCGTCTTGCCGGCGCCGTTCGGCCCCAGGAAGCCGACGCATTTCGCCCCCTCCACCCGGAGGTTCAGCTGGTGCACCGCGGTGAACGAGCCGAACTGCTTCGTGAGGTTCGTCGCCTCCAGCGTCGGGCCGGTCATGCGGCTCTCCCGGGTCCCGGAGTCGCGTCGAGCGCGGTCGAGGTACCGGCCCGCGCCGGCACGGCGCGGAGGATCGGTTTCGGGCCCCGGCGCCCGAGCGAGTCCACGGACCGCCCGGGGAGTTCGTCCGTGGCCATCGCGGATTCCGGAGGGGAGGACAGCGAGCGCGTCATTTATAGTTGAAATTCCAACTCCCGCCACCGGGATAAGACCGTTCCGCGAGGCGGCGTAGCACGGTGCCCGGCCGCTCCCGCTCCGCTCACGAGAGTCTTTCCCGCCGACGGAGGGCCGAGGCGACCGCCAGCAGCTCCACGCCCGCTCCAACGCCGCGTTCCCCCTCCAGCACCGGGTGCGTCCGGAAGTACTCTTCCACCTCCGACTCGCGTCCGAGGCCGAGCTGGGGGATCGTCTCCTGGAGAAGGCGGGCGGTGCGGCCCGTGCCGCGGAACCGGGTCGCGAACGCGTCGAGGTTCCGTACGAGCCACTCCCACGTTACCGAGCGCGCCGGAGGGTTCTCCGCGGCGGTCATCACCGCGGACGGCACGAGCGACACGAGCAGCTCCCGCCGCTCGGCGAGGTCGAGGAGCCGGGCCACGAGCGCCGGGTCCGAGGCGGACGCCATCGCCTCGACGAGGCGGTCCATCTCCCCCTCCGTCGAGGCGGACCGGAGCCGCTCCCGCACCGCGTCGAAGGCGGGGGCCCCACCGGTCCTCACGTACGCCGTCGCGACGGCCGTCCGAAGGTCCGCGGGGAGGCCGTCGTACCCGGAGAACCGGGCGGCCAGCGCCCGGGCGAACTCGTCGTCCAGGAGGACCCGGTGGCCGACGACCTCCTCCCGCACCTGAGCGTCCGTGACGGGCTCCGCGTCCCGGGGCTCGATGCCGAGCCGGTCGACCTGGGCGCGGAGGAACTTCCGGTAGCCGTCGAGGAACCTCGGATGGTCGTACAGCGCGCCGTGGAGCCGCGTCACGCCGCGGAGGGCCTGTCGGATCACCAGCGGGGAGCGGTCCCCCTCCACGAGCGCGAGGAAGGAGAGGTACCGGTCGAGCGGGAGGTCGCCGGACTGGACGAACGGCGTGAGGTCGTGGAGCACCGCCCACCGGTCGGCCGCGGGGAGTGCCGCGAACCGGTCGCGGAGGCCGTCGAGCGTCGCGGCGTCGTACAGCACGCGGTAGAACCCGGTCGCCCCGACGTTCAGGAACGGGGGCTCGTCGGTGGCGATCGGGAGCTCCACGTGCGCGTCCTCGAGCAGGAACCGGCGCTCCGCGCCGTCGAGGCGGGCCACCACCGGCACCGGCCAGTGCTCGGCCCGATGCTGGCCGGACAGCAGGAACCGCCGCTGGTCGATCACGAGCCGGTGGCCGTCGACCCGGGCGAGGAGGAGCGGGACGCCGGGCCGCGAGATCCAGGCGTCCATCACGCGGCGGACGGGCTGGCCGGACGCCTCCTCCAGCGCCCCCCAGAGGTCCGCGTTCCGCGCGTTCGCGTACTGGTACCGGAGGAGGTAGGCGGAGACGCCGGCCCGGAACGCGTCCTCCCCCAGCCAGCCGTCGAGCATCCGGAGGACGCTCGCCCCCTTGCCGTAGCTGATGTCGTCGAAGATCTGGGCGATCTCCTCGGGCCGCTCGACGGGCGCGTGGATGGGGTGGGTGTGCTCGAGCGAGTCGGAGAAGAACGCCGCCCCGCTCCAGCGCGGCAGGAAGTCGCTCCAGCTCTCGTCGTTCGGGAACACCCGGTCGAGGATCCGGTAGCTCATGAACGTCGCGAACGACTCGTTGAGCCAGATGTCGTCCCACCAGGCCATCGTCACGAGGTTGCCGAACCACATGTGGGCGATCTCGTGGGCGATCGTCTCGGCGATGCTCCGCCGGGCGACGGAGCTGGTCGCCCCGTCGACCAGGAGCCGCATCTCGGCGAATGCGATCGCTCCCCAGTTCTCCATCGCGCCCGCCCAGAACTCCGGGACCGCCACGAGGTCGAGCTTGGAGAGCGGGTACGGGATCCCGTAGTACCGTTCGTACTCGGGGAGCACCCGCTCCGCGACGGACAGGGCGTACGCGCCCGAGCCCCCGCGCCCGGGCGGCGCGAAGACGCCCATGCGGACCCGGCCGGAGCCGCCGTGGACCGCGTCGAAGTGCCCGATCCCGAGGTACAGGAGGTAGCTCGACATCCGGGGCGTCGGGAAGAACTCGACGGTCCGCTGTCCGCCCCGGACCGCGACGCGCGCCGGGGGGGTGTTGAACACCACGTCGAGGTCCTTGTCGGCGGTCACCGTGACGTGGAAGACCGCCTTGCGGTCCGGGCGGTCCTGGCACGGGAGGAGCCGCCGGGCCTCGACGGCGGCGAACTGGGTCGTGAGCAGGTACCCGTCGTCGTACCGGGAGCGGTACAGGCCGACCAGCCCGTCGGTGAGGACCCGGCCGGCGTAGTCGAGCTCGATGGCGCCGGTGCCCCGGGGGAGGTGGGAGAGGCGGACCTCCTGCCGGTCCGGGTCGGGCTCGAGGACGAGCGGGAGCCCGGCGGCGGTCGCGGAGGTGACGGTCAGCCCGTTCGCGTTCAGGACGAGGTCGGAGTCCGAGGGGACGCCGTCGATCCGGAGGTGGCCCTCGAAGGTGAGGGCGCGGAAGTCGACGTGGAGGTCGAGATGGTACGCCTGGACATTCACGAGGAACGGACCCGATAGTACTCCCCGCCGTGGGTTAAGAGCTTCACGTCACACCGGACGTCCGCCGACGTCGGGTCTCAGCCGCCCTGGACGGAGCCGAGGATCTCGACCTGGTCCCGAGCGGCGAGCGGGGTGTTCAGCCCCTGCAGGCCCCGTACATCCTCGCCGTTCACGAAGACGTGGAAGGACGGGCGGATCGCCCCGCTCGCGTCCCGCAGCCGGCGGTGGAGCGCGGGGTACTGGGCCTCCAGCGCCGCGATCAACGTCCCCACCGACGCGGAAGGGACGACGAGCTCCGGTTGTGGGACGAGCTCCCGCAGCGTCGTATCCAGCCGAACGGTCGCCATGCAGCTCTCCTCCGGACTCGAGCGCACCGAGCGTGCGTCGGTTCTTACTGGCTTCCCTGCGGCTTGGGTCGACGGGCGAGCCCGGAAGCCCCGGTCACTCCTTCCACTCTTCCTTCGCGGGAGGAGGCTCGACCCACTCCGGTATCGGCCCTTCCTTGGTCGGAGGCGGCGGACGCGCCGGCACGGCCGGAACCTTCGGGAGTCCGGGGCCCCCCGGCCGCTGCCGGCGCCTCGTCAGCAGCACGGCGGCGGCGATCGCCACCAGGACGAGGACCAGGAGGCCGACCTCCAGATACAACGTGCTGGGCTGGAACGTCGGCGATTTTGTCGGCTTGGACTCGACGGTGACCGAGAAGCTCTGGCTAGAGGTCTTCCCGAACGCGTCCGTGACGTTGACGCTCACGGTGAAGGTTCCGGCGACGGTCGGCTGGCAGGAATACGAGGTCACGTTCGCAGTGCCGCAACCGGCGGGGAGTCCGTGGTAGGCGATACTGAACGGCCCGGTGCCCCCGGTGACCGCGACCGTGATCGCGAGGGTTCCGCCCCATGGGACCTTCTCTGAGGAACCCTCGGTCACCGAGACGAAGGGAAGCGCGTTGACCTGGAGGACGGTGGTCATGGTGGCCGTGTTGCCGAACCGATCGCTAACGGTCACGGTCACGTTGTACGCGCCCTGGGCCGTCGGGGCGCAAGTGAATTCGCTCGCATTCTGGCTGGGGCATCCCTGAGGCAGGTCGGTGTAGGAGTAAGTGAACGGCGCCGATCCGCCCGCTTCCGAGACCGTGACCGTCTCCAACACCCCCACGTCGAGCGTCGAATAAGCCAACGTCAATCCGTGGATCGCGGGCAGCCTCACCACGGTCAGCGTGGACGGGACCGAATCGACCGTGTCTCCCCAGGCGTCCGTCACGGCAACGTAGATTGAGTAATGGCCTGGATGTTCCGGGGTGCAGGTGATTGA
>JASHRQ010000108.1 GCA_030037265.1 Thermoplasmata archaeon
TGTCGGAGGGTGGCGAGTGGCTGGACAGCTACGGTGCCACCGCGAACGGCACGGGCTGGTCGGTGCCGGTGACCGCCATGGTGAGCTTTCAGCAGCTCGTCATCGTGTTCCCGAGCAGCTGGTCGCCCTCCGAGGACGTTTTCAGCGTGGCCTCGACGGTCTCGGTCTACTCGATCGAAGGGTCGTTCACGACCTGATTAGGCCGGGGCGACCGACGATTTCTGGGCACTCGGAGCTGAATTTGGAGGTCACGTGCGAGTTACCTCGAGAGGGAGAGCTCCGTGTCGACCTCGGTTGCTGTCGAACTGCAACTTGGTGGGAGACGCGCCCGAGGTCACGTCGACCCGGCGCGAACTCCCGCCCCCCGGCACGGCCGCCCTGTCGGTGCGTTGTCGACCGCCCGATTGAGTACACGAAGGGGGTCTTCTGAATGTGGCCCGAGCCGGCATCGGTCCGAGCGTCGCCTGCAAGGTGACGGTTGGGTCCGGCACGGCAGCCACCTGGGGCCTCCGAACCCAAGATCCCGCCGCGCCTCCCGGGACCCTCGGAAATACCGGGACCTCAGTGCCGGGGCGGTCCCGAGGAACGCCACCCAGGCGCTCGTCCGGTAGGCGAAAGTACTTCCGCTATGGCACGAATGCTGTCCTGGGCCCGGGGAATCGACTGATGTATGCAGAGGACCCCGGTCGGGGCCTACGGTGGCTTTTCCTCATTCCCGCGGGCCTGGGAGTCCTCAGCGCGGTGTTCTTCCTACTGTGGGCCTACGCTCTTACGTCAGCGAACGGCGTGTGCACCGGGGGGCCCATCGGTCCGGTTTCGTCGGGGAGCTGCCCGTCGTCGTACACGAATCCCGTGTACTTTGACGTGGGGCTGGCCCTGCTCCTGCTCGCCGTGGCAGGCACGGCGATAGTCCTCAGCGCGCGTGCGGAGCAGCGCAAATCCCGACGGTTGGGCGAGGGGACGCCGTAGCGTACCCGGTTCGTCCCCGTCGCCTCGTTCGCGGCGGTTCGGCGGGACAGAAGGTTCAAAAGCCCCCGTCGATAGCAGCGGCGGGCGATGCCCTGGTAGTCTAGTGGTCTAGGATCTAAGCCTGTCGAGCTTGGAACTCGGGTTCGAAACCGGACGCTCCGGCGCCCGACGGAACTCCCGACCAGGGCGTTCGCCCTCGGCCCGCTACGGCACCGCGCGGCGCAGCGCCCGGGCGAGTCCGGACGGCCGGACGACCCCGCCGGGCGTGACGAACGCGTCCACGTACTCGTGCGGCGTGACGTCGAAGGCGGGGTTCCGCGCCGCGCTCCCGCGCGGCGCCAGCGGACGTCCCTGCACCTCCAGCACCTCGTCCGGCGCCCGCTCCTCGACGGGGATCTGCCGGCCGGTCGCCCGGTGCGCGTCGAAGGTGCTCCACGGCGCCGCCACGTAGAACGGGATGCCGTTCTCGTGCGCGACGACGGCCTTCTCGTAGGTCCCGATCTTGTTCGCGAAGTCGCCGTTGCGGGCGATCCGGTCGGCGCCGACGATCACCGCGTCCACCTCGCCGGCGCGCATGAAATGGCCGGCGGCGTTGTCGGCGATGACCGCGTGAGGGATGCCCTCCTCGCGGAGCTCCCACGCGGTGAGCCGCGAGCCCTGGAGGAGCGGCCGGGTCTCGTCGACCCAGACGAAGATCGGCGCCCCCCGCTCCCGCGCCACGCGGAGCGGGGCGAGCGCGGTCCCCCACTCCACCGTCGCGAGCGCGCCCGCGTTGCAGTGCGTGAGGACCTTCGGGCGCCGGCGGAACAGCGGCGCCCCCGCCTCGCCGATCCGGTGGCACTCGCCGACGATCCGGTCGCGGTAGGCGTTCGCCGCCTCGAGCGCGTCCCGGCCCGACGCCCACGCCGACCGGACCGCCTCGATGCCGACGAACAGGTCGAACGCCGTCGGCCGGGTCGCGCCGAGCAGCTTGGCCGACGGCCCGGGGCGTCGGTGGGGCTGGCGCGAGGCGAGCACCATGCCGTACGCGGCGGCCACGCCGATCGACGGGGCGCCGCGGACCGCCATCCCACGGATCGCGTCCGCGACCTCTTCGACCCGCGAGAGGCGGAGGACCCGGGTCCGCTGGGGGAGCGCGCGCTGGTCGATGAGGTGGAGCCGTCCGTCCGAGAACCAGAGCGCGCGGACCGGCATCGGCCTACGCATCGAAGGTGTGGAGGAGGTCGAGCCAGGCGGGCGGGACGACCTTCGGGGACGCGACGGCGTCGGCGAGCGGGATGCCGACGACCTCCGCCCCGCGGAGCACGGCGACCTGCCCGAACTGCCCGTCGTGGGCGAGGTCGGCCGCCTTCGCGCCGAGCCGGAGCGACAGGAGCCGGTCGAACAGGGTCGGCGCGCCCCCCCGCTGGATGTGCCCGATCTGCGCGCTCCGGGCCTCCACGCCCGTCGCCGCCTCGAGTTGACGTGCGAGGAACGCGCCGACGCCACGCTCGCGCAGGATCTCGTGCTGGAAGTCGTCCCGCCCCCCGGCGCTGCCCTTCGTGGGCACGACCGCCGCGCCTTCGGAGGCGACGACGACCGCGTAGCCGCGCGCGGCGAGCGCGGCCCGGACGTGCCGGACGAGGCGCCCCTCGTCGTACGGCTCCTCCGGGAGCACCGTGAAGTCCGCGGCGGCCGCGAGGCCCGTTGCGAGCGCGACCCAGCCCGCGTGCCGTCCCATCACCTCGAGCACCACGACGCGGTGGTGGCTCCGCGCGGTGTCGCGGAGCCGCTCGACCGCGTCCATCGCCACCGACGCGGCCGAGTCGAACCCGAACGTCCAGTCGGTGCCGTTCACGTCGTTGTCCATCGTCTTCGGGACGCCGACGACCTTGCCACCGTGCTTTGAGAGCTCGAGGGCGGCCGACAGCGTGTCGTCCCCCCCGACCGCGACGAGCGCGTCGACCCCGGCGGCGCGGAGCGACCGCCCCACGCGGGCGATGCCGTCCGGCGCCTGGAACGGGTTCGTGCGGGAGCTACCGAGGATCGTGCCGCCCCGTCCCGCCGCCTCGACGAGCTCGGCGAGGGCGAGCGGCCGGTACTCGCCGTCCCGGACCCCCTTCCAGCCGTCGAGGAACCCCACGGTCTCGTCGCCGTGCTGGTGCGCGCGGTAGACGACCCCGCGCAGCGCGGCGTTGAGGCCCGGGCAATCGCCGCCCCCGGTGAGGACGCCGACCTTCACGCCGCGACCTCGATGTACTCCCGGGGCGCCGTCGTGAGGAACTCGAACCCCTGGTCGGTCACGAGGACGTCGTCCTCGATGCGCACGCCGCCGCGGCCGGGGAGGTAGATCCCCGGCTCGACGGTGAGCGCCATCCCCGCGAGCAGCGGCTCGTCGTTCCGGGCGTTCATCGCGAAGCCGTCGTGCACCGCGAGGCCGATCGAGTGGCCGAGGCCGTGGGTGAACTTCCCCTTCCACGGGCTGGCGTCGATCGTCCGCTCGGCCGCCAGGTGCACCTCGCGCGCGGGGACGCCGGCCCGGAGGACGGCGAACGCGGCCGCCTGGGCCTCGGCGACCTTCTCGTGCACCCGCTTCATCTCGTCGTCCCGGGCGCCGAAGTGGAACGAGCGCGTGATGTCGCTCACGTACCGGCGGGAGAGCGCCCCGAAGTCGCAGACGATCGACTGGCCGGACTGGAGCGCGGTCCCCTCGGGCGCGAAATGGGGCTCGGCGCCGTGCGGCCCGAACCCCACGATCGTCTCGAACGACCGGCCGGCGGCCCCGGCGCGCGTCATCCGGTACTCGATCTCGCCCGCGAGCTCGAGCTCGGTCATGCCGGCGCGGAGCAGCGACGGGATCTCGGTCCCGACTTTGGAGCCGATCGCCCCGGCGCGGCGCAGCCGCTCGACCTCCGTCGCGTCCTTCACGACCCGGGCCTTCCGGATCGCGTCGCTCGCGTCGACCCAGCGCGCCGCCGGCAGGGCGGCCGAGAGGCTGCGGAAGTCCTCGTGCGTCAGCTCGTGGTAGTGGAGCGCCACCCGGGCGTTCGCGTCGAGGAGCTGGGCGAGCCGCTTCTCCCGGTCGTCCCGGTTGCGCACGACCTCGACGCTCACGTCCTTGTCCCGCTTGGCGGCCGCGCGCGCGCTCTCCTCCTCGAGGAGCGAGCTCAGGACGAGCAGCGAGCCGTCGGGCCGGGCGATCGCCGCCGACCCCTCGAACATGCCGCTCGGAACGTCGAACGCGTAGAAGAAGCTCGAGTCGATGTGCGGGCCCGCGGAGTTGACGAGCAGCAGGCAGTCGGCCCCGTCCCCGAGCAGGCTGAAGATGCGCCGGACCCGGTCCTTCATGGCCGCGCCGCATCCGACGCGGCGGTTTCAAGCTTTGCCGCGGCGGCCCGGAGGTCCTTCCACGACAGGACCGGGTTCCGGGCGGCCTGGACCTCGTCCACCCGCGCGACGGCGAGCGACCGGGGGGCGGCGCGGAGGTGCTCGGCGGAGTCGGTCACCGCGCGCTCGAACGCCCGCTCGAACTCGTCCAAGTCGTGCTTCGTCTCGGTCTCCGGGAACTCGATCATGAGCGCCTCCTCGACGAGCGACGGGAAGTAGATCGTCGGCGCGTGGACCCCCTCGTCGAGGAGCCGCTTCGCGAGGTCGAGCGTGCGCACGCCGCGGTCCCGGAGCGGCGCGCCGCTCAGGAGGAACTCGTGCTTCACGAGCGGCCGGAACGGGCGGGGGAGGAACCGGCCCAGCCGCTTCCCCAAGTAGTTCGCGTTGAGGACCGACCGGTGGGCGATGTGCCGCAGCCCCTCCTCCCCGTGGGCGAGGATGAACGCGTACGCCCGGAGGTCGAGGCCGAAGTTCCCGTAGGCCGTCTTGATCTTCCCGATCGACTTTGGCCGGTCGTAGTCGAGCGTGAACTGGCGGCCCCGCTTCACGACGCGCGGGACCGGGAGGTACGGGGCGAGCGCCTCGCCCGCGGCCAGCGCTCCCGCGCCCGGTCCCCCGCCGCCGTGCGGCGTCGCGAACGTCTTGTGGAGGTTCAGGTGCGCGACGTCGAACCCCATCCGGCCCGGGCTCGTCACGCCGAGGATCGCGTTCAGGTTCGCCCCGTCGTAGTACAGCATCCCGCCGACCCCGTGGACGAGCTCGGCGATCTCCTGGATGTCCGGCTCGAACAGGCCCGCGGTGTTCGGGTTGGTGAGCATGAACGCCGCGGTCCGGTCGCTGACGGCGGCCCGCAGGGCCGCCGGGTCGACGCAGCCCTCCTTCGACGGGATCTCGCGGAGGACGAATCCGGCCATCGCTGCCGACGCGGGGTTCGTGCCGTGCGCCGTGTCCGGGAGGATCACCTCGGTCCGGCGCGCGAGCTCCCCGCGGTCGCGGAAATAGGCGCGGACCATGAGGAGCGCCGAGTACTCCCCGTGCGCGCCGGCGGCGGCCTGGAGTGAAACCTCGGGCAAGCCGGTCACCTTCGCCAGAGCTCGCTCGAGCCGCCAGAAGATCTCGAGCGACCCCTGGAGCGTCTCCTCCGGCTGGTACGGGTGGAGCTCCGTCGCCGCGCGCCGCCGGGCGAGCACCTCGGAGACCTTCGGGTTGTACTTCATTGTGCACGAGCCGAGAGGGTAGGAGGACGTGTCGATGCCGAAGTTCATCTGGGAAAGGCGCGTGAAGTGCCGGACCACCTCGAGCTCCGTGAGCTCGGGCCAGGCCGGGGGGGACCGCCGGCGAAGGCGCTCGGGAATGCCCGGCACTTCCGGGGCGGGGGTCGTCGGGTCGTCGGACGACGGCCGCTCGAACAGGAGCGGCTCGTCCCAGCGCGCCTGTCGAAAGGTCACCGGCTCGTTCCCCCGCCGGAGGCCGGCAACGACGCGCGCGCGGCCCGGGCGTACTTCTGGATCTCCCGGTCGGTCGTGAGCTCGTGCGGGCTCGTGAGATACCACTCCCCCGGCCGGGCGGCCCCGGGCCGGGGGTCGCCCAGCGGGACCCCGCCCAGCACCCGCTTCCGACGGAGCCGATCGAGGAACTCGGCGACGGTACCCCGGCGGAGTCCGACGGTGAACTCGCTCAGGTACGGCGCGTCGAACTTGGGCGCCTCGAGCCCGTCGACCGCTCCCAGCGCCGTCGCGAGCGTCCGCGCCTTCTCCGCGAGCGAGCGCGCGAGCTCGGCCAGGCCGCGCGGACCGACGAGGGCCGCGTACGCCGCGAACGCGACGGCGAGGAGCGACTGGTTGGTGCAGATATTCGACGTGGCGCGGGAACGGCGGATGTGCTGCTCCCGCGTCTGGAGCGTGAGGGTGAACGCCCGGCGGCCCTCGGCGTCGCGCGTGAGCCCGACGATCCGCCCGGGGGCCATCCGTTCGTGTTCCCGCCGGCAGGCGAACAGGCCCAGCAGCGGCCCTCCGGCGGAGGGAGGGGTCCCGAAGCTCTGGCCCTCTCCGACGACGACGTCCGCGCCCCAGGCGCCCGGCGGCTCGAGGACGGAGAGCGCGAGCGGGTCCGCGCTGACCGCGAGCGGAATCGGCCCCAAGAGCTCCTTCACCGACGGGAGCCCCTCGTCGAGCACGCCGAAGCCGTTCGGGAGGTCGACGAGCGCCCCGAAGACCCCGGGCCGGCCCACGGCCTCGCGGAGCCACGCCAGGTCCAGCCGGCCGGTACGTCGGTCGAACGGGATCTCCTCGACCCGGCCGTTCGTCCCCGCGAGGTAGTTCGTTAGGACGCTCTTCTGCTCCCACGGGAGGCTCTCGGGAATGAGGAACCGGTCGCCGTCATGGAGCCTCCGGCAGAACAGCGCGGCCTCGCCGATCGCCGTCGCGCCGTCGTAGAGCGACGCGTTCGCGAGGTCCATCCCGGTCAGCTCGACCCACAGGCTCTGGAACTCGAACAGAGCCTGGAGCATCCCCTGGCTCGCCTCCGGCTGGTACGGGGTGTAGGAGGTGTAGAACTCGCTCCGCGACAGGATGGCGTCCACGGCGGCGGGGACGTACCGCACCGCGACGGGGCCCCCCAGGAACGACGCGAACCGGTGGAGCGGACGGTTCCGGTCCAGGATCTTGTCGACGGCGGCGACGACCTCCGCCTCGGTGTGACCCGGCCCCAACCCCATCCGGCCCACCCGGAGGCGGCGCGGGACGTCGGCGAACAGCGCGTCGGTGTTCGGGATCCCGAGCTCCCGGAGGAGCGCCGCCTCCTCGTCCGAGCCGGACGCAATCCAACGAGGCATCCGAGGTCCCGGGGGCGGCCCGACGGTCGGACCCGCTAAAGGGTTTCCCCACACCGGGGCCGCGCGGACGCCCGCCTCCGACAGCGGGCCAAGGCTTCTATGCCGACCGAGGTCTGTTCGGCACGATGCCGCCTCGGCGAGGCCGTCGGCCCTCCCGTCGCCCTCCCCGGAGGCCCCCGGCGCGCGTCCACGTCCCGGTCCACGGTCCGGCGCCCCCCTCGGCCGCGATACTGGACGTCGCCTTCCGCCGGGCCCACCGCGCCTCGGTCCACGGTGCCCGGGGCCTGGACCGGTCCCGTCGGACCGCCCGGCTCCGCATCGTGCGAAGCAGCGCGACCGTCCTCCGGTTCCTGCGGTCGGCCGTTCAGGAGACGATGACGCCCGCGCCCACCGAGCTCGACTTCCGGCTGCTCGCCACGCGCTTTCCGCCCGGGACCCTCGAGCGGTCCGTCCGCCGGGTGCGGACGGCGGAGGCGAGGATCCGGAGGTTGCTCCAGGAGGAAGAGCGCCGGCTGGACCGGGAGTCGACGGAGGACGCGTTCGGGGCGCTCGTCCGCCGGACCTACGGCCGCCTGTCGAGCTACGTCCAAGAGGTCGACCCCGACCTCGAGACGCTCCGCACGATCCGACGGTTCCGCTCCGAGCGGCCCGAAGTGGACCTCGGAGTGCCGACGGTGGTGGTCGCGGGATTCCCGAACGTGGGGAAGTCCTCGCTCGTCGCGCGGCTCTCGTCGGCCAAGCCGGCGGTGGCCGCGTACGCGTTCACCACCCGGGCGATCGTCGTCGGGCACACGGACCTGGGGTTCGACCGATGGCAGGTCGTCGACACGCCGGGGGTCCTGGGACGGGAACACCGCACGAACCCGGCCGAGCGGGAGGCGATCGCCGCCGTCGGCGCGGCCGCCCGCGTCGTGCTGTTCGTCCTCGACCCGAGCGGGACCTGCGGCTACCCCCTCGAGGACCAGGAGCGGCTCCTCCGCCGGTGGGAGACGGAGTTCCCGGGGACGCCGATCGTGGCGGTCGACACCAAGTCGGACCTCCCCGGCCCCCGGTCGGCCCGGCTCGCGGTCTCGGCCACGACCGGCGAGCACCTGGAGGAGCTCCGCCACGCGCTCGAGGCCGCCCTCCGGTCGGTGGCCCCGCCGCCCGAGCGCGCCGCGCCCGCGGTCGACGGCGCCGAGGACGAGCCGGCTACAGGGTGAACCGGAAGCCGTTCTCCGGGAGCACGACCTCGCGGTCGCCGGGGAGCGCGGCGGAGAGCAGCTCCCGGCGCTCGCCGTGCATCAGCACCACCTTCCGCGCCCGGGTCTTCTCGATGAACTGCACGAGGTCCGTGTGGCCGGCGTGCGCCGAGAAGTCGAACGAGTCGACCTCGCAGAGCGGCCGGATGGTGAGCTCGTTCACCGTGAGCGTGCCCTGCTCGACCAGCTGCCGGCCGTTCGACCCCTCGACCTGGTAGCCCGTGAGGAGGATCGACGAGCGGGCGTCCTGGTACTTCTCCCCGATGTACTCGAGCACCGGCCCGCCGTCGAGCATCCCGCCGGTGGTCACGATCACGTCGGCCTCCCGCAGCGCCTGCTTCCGCTGCCCGGGGTGCTCGACGGAGTGCACCTTACCGAGCGCGTGGCGGAACCGCTTCGCGTCGCGCAGGTACTCCGGATGGGAGGCGTACAGATGGTTCACCCGACGGGCGAGCCCGTCCATCCACACCTCGAACCCCGTGTCGGCGAGCGCCATGATCACTTCCTGGGCCCGACCGACCGCGAAGGACGGGACGATCGCCTTCCCCCCGCGGTCCACCGTCTCCTCGATCTTCGCCCGGAACCGATCCTCGGTCGCGCGTCGGTCGGGGTGCTCCCGACCGGCGTAGGTGGACTCGATGACGAGGACGTCGCACTCGACCGGTCGGGCGCCGTCGGTGAGATGCGTCGGGATCGTCTGGAGGTCGCCGGTGAACAGCACGTCCTTCTCGCCCCGGTAGAGGAACATCGTCGCGCCGGGGATGTGGCCCGCCGGGTGGAGCTCGACCTCGACTCCGCGGTTCCGGTACGTGCCGCGCCGCTCGAGCGGCAGGAACCGGTGATTGAGCCCCTTGATGTCCTCGACGGTGTACGGCTCGAGGTACTTCTCCAGCCGGGCGACCTTGAGGGTGTCGCGCGTCATGAGGTCGGTCACCTCGGCGGTCACCGCCGTGGTGACGACCCGCGTCGACGGGAGGCGGGCGAGCAGCGGCGTCATCCCGGAGTGGTCGATGTGCGCGTGCGACAGGAACGCCGCGTCCAGGTTCGACGGGACGGGCCGCGGGTACTCCGGCGGGTCGCTCGGCGTGAGACCGTAGTCGAACAGGAGGGTCCGCCCCTGGTCGCGGAGCACGAGGCCCAGCGAGCCGATCTTGGAGGCGCCGCCCAGGAACTGGAGTTCCATCCGACCGCGGACCGGGGGAGCGGATTTAACGGCGCGCCACCGCGCGGTCGGTGCATCCTCCGCCGGACTCGGCCCGGCGCACTGCTATAAACGAGGTCCCCGTCCATCGCGCCGTGGCGGACGAGCGGTCCTCCGAGCTCGAGGTGCTGTTCCGGATCTGCTACGCCGTCCGGCACGCGGTCCGACTGTCCGACGCGTCGCCCCAGCGGGCCGAGGTCGTGTCGATGGGCGCGGCCGGCAGCCCGACGCAGGAGATCGACCGGAAGGCGGAGGAGCGGGTCCTCTCCGGCCTCGCGGCGGAGGGTCGCGACTGGAACGTCCTGAGCGAGGAGGCCGGGTTCGTCGACCGGGGCGGCCGGCGGCTGCTCGTCGTCGACCCGGTGGACGGGAGCCACAACGTGCTCCGTGGGTTCCCCACGGGAACGGTCTCGCTGGCGCTCGGCGACGGCACGCTCGGCGGCATCGACCTGGGCGTCGTCCACAACCTGGACAGCGGGGTCACCTACTGGGCCGAGCGGGGGCGCGGAGCGTACCGCGACGGGAAGCGGCTCCGGGTGCGGCGGTGGGAGCCGCACCAGGAGCTGTTCTGCGTCAACCTGGGCCGCCACTCGAGCCCGAGGGCGGTTCGCCTCGCCGAGAAGGGCCGCCGGATCCGGTCGCTCGGCTGCGCCTCCTACGAGATCTCGATGGTCGCGCAGGGGAGCGCCGACGCCTACTTCTTCGAGAACACCCAGGAGGGACGGAACCTCCGCGTGACCGACATCGCCGCGGGCTACCTGGTCGTCCGGGAGGCCGGCGGCGGCATGGGCGACGCCCACGGCGCGTCGATCGAGGCGTTCCCGCTCTCCCTCGACCGCCGGACCAGCGTCCTCGCGTGGGGGGACCCGGAGTTCGTGGCCCGGGCGACGGCGGAGGGCTACCTGTGAGGATCGGCGTCCACGCGAACCCGGGGAAGCCGAAGGCGCTCGAGCTGGTCCGGCACCTGCGGACCGTCGTCGGGGCCCGGGCGGAGCTGGTCCTCTCCCGCGAGACCCTCGAGGCGCTCGGGGAGCCCGGGAGCGGGGCGCCGGGCCTCGCCGACCTGGACGCGGAGCTGCTGGTCGTGTTCGGCGGCGACGGGACCGTCCTTCGCGCCCGGCACCAGTCGCACCTCCCGATCCTCCCCGTGAACGCCGGGACCGTGGGGTTCCTCGCCGAGGTCGACGGCGACGACGCGGCCGGGTTCGACGCGGCGATCGAGCGCCTCCTCGCCCGGCAGTACCACCTCGAGGAGCGGATGACGATCGGCACGAAGGTCGGGACCGCCACGCTGCCGGAGGCGACCAACGAGGTCGTGGTCCACACCTCCCAGGTGGCGAAGATGCGGCTGTTCGAGATCCGGATCGACGGCGAGCCGATGGGGCGGCTCCGCGCCGACGGGATCATCGTCGCGACGCCGACCGGCTCCACGTCCTACGCCCTCTCCGCCCTCGGCCCGGTCATCGAGCCGACGGTGGAGGCGATCGTCGTGAGCGCGCTCGCGCCGTTCCACGTGACGCAGCGGGCGGTGCTGGTCGAGCCGTCGCACACCGTCACCGTCCGGCTCGTGCTGCCGGACAAGGAGGGCGTCGTGGTCGTGGACGGCCAGACCGAGCTCAAGCTCCCGGGCGGCGCGGAGGTGCTCTGCTACCGGTCCCCGCGGAAGACCGTGCTCGTCCGGTTCGCGGCCGAGTACTTCTCCCGGCTCCACGGGAAGCGGGTCCTGCCGTGGGGGGACGGGTCGCTCGCGGGCGAGGAGGGGGACGACGCCGGTCTTCCGCCCGACCCGTAGGCGCGCGCCGGACGCGCCGAAGTACGGCTCGACGCCGACGGCGGTCACGCGGAGCTGCCTCGACTCGGCGCTCGCCTGCGCCCGGTCGAGCTACCCCCACGAGTTCGGGGGGATCCTGCGCACCGACCGCCCGGGGACGATCTCCGACCTGCTGCTCCTCCCGGGCACCACCTCCGGCGCGCGCCACGCGAACTTCCAGCTGTACATGCTCCCCGTCGACCTGGGGGTCGTCGGGACCGTCCACTCGCACCCGTCGGGGGCGCTCCATCCGTCGGAAGCGGACCTCATGCTGTTCCGGCGGTGGGGCCGTCGCCACCTGATCCTGGGCTACCCGTTCGGCGCCGGGTCGTGGCGGGCGTACGACGGGAACGGCGCCGAGGTGTCGCTCGCGGTCGTCGGGCCCGGGGGCGGGGCCGGCGCGCCGCTCGGAACGTACCGCCCGCGGGCCGTCCACCGGCCCGACGAGCCGCTCCCGTCGGCGCGGGACCAGGAGTAGGGCCGGACCGCCCGGCTCACTCGCGGACCGGGATCGTCGGCATCGGGATCCGCTCCGGGTGCAGGAGCGGGCTCTCGAGGTTCGCGGGCGCGCCGGTCCGCTCGCTCCAGAGGTTGTGGCTCTTCGCGACCCACTGGAGGAAGCCGATGAACCCCCGGAACGCCCCGCGGTAGAGCCGCGTGTGCGAGCCCTCCCAGTCGAAGAACTCGTTGAGCATCCGCGGCGACTGGCGGAGTCCGTGGGTCAGCGCGCGCTTCAGGAGCTCCACCTGGACGTCCGAGAGCATGTCCCGCTGGAACCAGTCCTTGCTCTTCAGGTGCCCCAGCGGCACGAAGAACATCGGTACGAGGAGCGCCCGGAAGTCCCACAGGTCGTCGATGAGGTCGATCGTCTTCCGGACGTCGTCCTCGGTCTCCTGCGGGAGCCCGACGATGAAGGTGCACGCGGGATAGACGTGGTTGTCGTTGAGGAGGCCGGCGGCCTGCACGACCAACTCCGGCCACTCGCTCGCCTTGAACGGGGCGACCTTGCCCGGCATCGCCTTGGTGATCATCCGGGGACTGCCGGTCTCGACCCCGATCTCGACGCCCCACCACTTCTGGTGGTCGTCGACGAGGATCTCCGCGCACTTCGGGAGCAGCTTCGGGCGCGTCATGAGCGACGCCACCGCGACGTGGCTCCAGCCGACCTGCTCGTAGTACCGCTTCGCGAGCCGGAGCAGCGGGAGGAGCTTCTCCTCGTGCGGCATCACGTTCGGGCTGCCGTAGAAGTAGACGTCGTCGGAGTGGAGGATCCCCTTGCGGATCCCGAGCGAGGCGTTGACCTGGAGCTCCTGCTCGATCTTCTCGAGCGGGTACCACCGGGTCGGGCGCTGCGTCACCGAGCAGAACGAGCAGCCGCGGCAGCAGCCGCGCCCGATCTCCACGAGCCCGTTGACGCTCGGGTAGTGGATGGAGGAGATCTCCTCGACCTTCGGCGCGCTCTTCGGCGGGAGGATGACGTGCGGCGGGAGGAACTCGTCCTTGAGCGCCTTCTGCACGACCTCGCGGACGTACAGGTCCGCCTCCCCCTCGACGACGCAGTCGAGCCCGCCGAACGAGGCGACGAACTCGCCGATCCACGGGAGCTTCATCTGCGTCGGCGGCGAGATCTGCCAGGCGCACGGCCCGCCGGCGATGATCTTCATGCCGCGCTTCCGCGCCTCGACGACGCACGGCTGCGTCATCATCCGCATGAAGTTCGTGCAGTTGAGCGTCTGCTTGCGCATGACGCCGCCGAACGTCGACGACGGCGGATTGAGGCCGAAGTAGTCGTGGCCGGAGATGAGTAGCACCTTCGCCTCGCCGGGCATGTACTTGCCGAGGTGCGAGGGGTGGACGATCCGGGCGTCGAACCCGCCGTCGAGGAGCGACGCTTCGATCTTCCGCATCCCGTACGGCGCCTGCTTCGGGAATCCGTGGGCGTCGACGGGCATCTCCGGATAGAAGAGCCGCTTGTAGACCGCCTCCGGGAAGATGTACGCCGGGGTGGTCGTTCCGAACCCCAGGAACTCCTTCCCGTGGTGATTGCTCATCATCGTCCAGTCGCAGGTGATGACCACCTCGGGCATTGGTACCTCCTTCCGTAGACCGCCGTCCGGTCGGAAACGGTCCGTTTGGATACCGAGGTCGGTCTATAAACGTTGTGAGTCAAATCGGGCGAATCGAGAGCGCCCCCGTCCTCCGGTGGTGAGCGGGTAAGCACGGAACCCGCGGCTCCGTCGAAGCGACCGCTCAGCCGAACTCCTCGTCGTCGTCCTCGCGGGGGGCGGCGTCCTCGCCCGGCTCGGACGGCTCCTCGGAGGGTCCCGGCGCGGCCTCGCCCGACCACTCGCGGAACGCGGGGTCGCGCTGGACCAGGTGGATCCGCACGCACTCGCGGTGGGCGGGCGCGCCGTTCCACGAGCTCACGTCGGCCGCCCCGCTCAACGGCTCGTTGCACAGGCAGCAGAGGTCCGGCGGCGCGACGATCCATGCGATGCGCCGGGGCGGGGCCGTCATCGGAGCTCCGGAGCGGACCAAGGGGCGCGGTCGGATATCCGCTTTATCCACCGTCTCGCCGCGGCCCCCGCGCGGCCCGGGGTTATGGAGCGGGGGGCTCTGCCGTGGGCCGTGAGCCTTGAGCTGTTCGTGCTCCTCCTGGTCCTGATCGCCGTCCTGGGCGGTCTCGCGGGCTCGCTCGCCGGGCTGGGGGGCGGCGTCGTGATCGTGCCCCTCCTGGTCGTCCTGTTCGGTCTCCCGTTCCCCGACGCCGTGGGGGCGAGCGCGATCAGCGTGCTCGCGACGTCGACGACCACCGGGGCGGCGTACGTGCACGACCATCTCACCGACCTGCGGATCGGGAACTTCCTCCAGATCGCCACGGTCCCCGGCGCCCTCATCGGCGCCGGGCTCACGGTGTATTTTTCGCGCACCCACTACGAGCCGGTGCTCCTCATCCTGCTCGGGCTCGTCCTGCTCGTCAGCGTCCCGGGGGGCCTCCGCCAGCACCGGGAGGAGGTGCCGCCCCCGGTGGAGCCGGACCGGCTCTCGAGGTCGCTGCGCCTCGAGGGGGCCTACTTCGACCACAAGCTCCAGCGGACCGTGCGATACCGGGCGGAGAAGACGCCGGGTGCGCTCGAGGTGATGTTCGGCGCGGGGCTCGTCGCGGGGATGTTCGGCATCGGCAGCGGGGTGCTCAAGGTGCTCGCGCTCGACCGGTCGCTCCGGCTCCCGATGAAGGTCTCGACGGCGACGAGCAACTTCATGATCGGCGTGACGACCACGGCCGGGGTCGGGGTGCTGCTCGCCGCCGGCTACATCATCCCGATCCTCGCCGCGTCCGTCGCGATCGGGACGACGCTGGGCTCGTACGCCGGGGGTCGGCTGCTCCCCCACCTCAGCAACCGGGCGGTGCGCTGGGTCTTCCTCCCGATCCTGGTGCTGATCGCGGCCGAGGTCATCGTGCGGGGGCTCGCGGGCCTGGGGGTACTGTGAGCGCCTCGCCCGGACCGGCTCCCGCGTCGGACGGTCCCGGGAGGGGAGAGCTGGCGGACCCGACGTTCACCCCGGGCGCGTACGTGCTCATCTCCGGGATCCTGCGGGTCGGTGTCGTCGTGGCGGGGGTCCTCTTCGTCGTCGGGCTCGTCGGGTACCTGCTGGCCCACCCCGGCGCCTCGTCCTCGGTAGGGTTTCACGAGGCCGCGATCGTCTGGTCCCTCTCACCGGTCCCGCTCGCCGAGGGACTGGCGCGCTTCGACCCGAACGCGCTCATGGCCGCCGGGGTGCTGGTGCTCATCGTGGTTACGGTCGTGCGCGTCGTGGCGGCGATGGGGTACTTCTTCCGGGGTCACGAGCGGGCGCTCGCGGTCCTCACGGCTGCCGTCGCGATCCTCCTGCTCCTCGGACTCCTCGTGGTCGGGCCGGTCATCGCGGCCGTGGCGGGCGGCTGACGGACCGCCCGGTGGCTCGTCCTCGAGCGGGGGCCCACCCGCATCGTTCACCCGGGGCACCACCGCGTCGCAACCTTCGAGT
The DNA here is from genome assembly GCA_030037265.1 of Thermoplasmata archaeon. Taxonomy (GTDB): domain Archaea; phylum Thermoplasmatota; class Thermoplasmata; order Lutacidiplasmatales; family UBA184; genus JAKIWV01. The sequence continues at coordinate 15,450 of JASHRQ010000108.1, forward strand.
ACCCGACCCGCTACGGAGGCGACATGGACTCCCTCCAGGAGGTGCGAAAGCGTCGGCAGGCGCTGGGCGTGTCGCTCGGCGAGCTCGCGCGGGCGATCGGCCGCAGCGACGCCACGCTCTCCCGGATCGAGCGCGGACAGATCCGTCCCTCGTACGACCTCGTCCAGCGGATCCTCGCGCATCTGGACGACCTGGAGGCGCGCGCGACCCCGGCGCTCCGCGCCTCGGACGTGATGCACGCGGAAGTGACGACGGTCGAGGGGGCGACGCCCGTCGGCGACGCGGTGCGGCTCATGGAGCGCGGCGGGTTCTCTCAGTTGCCGGTGGTGGAGGGCGGTCGGGTCACCGGGGCCGTCTCGGAGGCGACGCTCCTCCGCGCGCTCGCCCTCCCGGCGTCCCGCCGGACCCGGGTCCGCGACGTGCAGGAGGAGGCCGCCCCGCAGGTCCCCGGGGAGTTCCCGGCCGACCTGCTCGCGTCGCTGCTCACGCGGTATCCGGCGGTCCTCGTGCTCCGACGGGGCGCGCTCGTCGGGATCGTCACGCGGATCGACCTCCTTCGGGGCCTCCGCGGCACGGCCCTCCGGCGGAGCGGGCCGACCCCCGCGTCGCCCTAGCGAGGCGGGGCCCCGGCCACCGCGGACAGGACGGCGCCCACCACGCAGTCCGCCGCGGCCGTGCCGAGCCGGTCCGCGAGGTAGCCCGGGCGGGGTTCGCTCGGGGGAGTCCGCCGTTCCGGGGCGGTAGTTACCCCGAACACTACGTCGCCGTCCGTGGCCGTGTGCGCGGGGACCACCGCGCGCGCGAGCCCGTCCTGGCCCTGCACCACGACCCGGGCCAGCGTGGCGCGGCCCACCGGGGCGTCCGTGACGACCAGGACGAGGTTGGTGCCCCGCTCCCGGCCGGGGGTAGCGGCGCGGCTCCGCGCGCCTCCTCCGGGCGGACGCAGCCGCCCGTCCTCGTCCACGGCCCCGGCTCGCCACCGGCCGGTCTCCGGGTCTCGCACCGCGCCGACGGAGTTGAGCACGACGAGCGCCCCGACGTGGAACCGCCCGAGGACGGGCCCGTCGGCGTAGCCGACGCCCCCCGGCGTCGCGTACTGACGTCCCAGGTACTTTCCGAGCGAGGCGCCGACCCCCGCCCCGACGCGTCCGATCCGGACGGTCCCGGCCCGCGCGGACCGGGCCGCCGACGCGCCGAGCGGCGCATAGTCCGGTGGATCCGCCCTCTCGCGCGGCAGGTCGAACAGCGCCGCCCCGGAGAGCGGCAGGAGGGGATTCGGATTCGCGAAGGAACGGCCACCCAGCCCCCGACGGCGGAGCTCCGTCCGGATCCCGCGCGCGGCGTCCAGTCCGTAGCCGCTCCCGCCCGAGAAGAACACCGCCCAGCGCCGACCGAAGGTCGCCTCGACGCGGAGCCCGCCGATGTCGTAGGTGCACGGCGCCCCGCCCCGCACCTCCGCCACCGCCGCCGAGGCGCGCGAGAACACCGTCACCGTGACCCCGGTCCGCCGGTCCGCGCTCTCGGCGTGGCCGATGCGGACGCCGCGGACGCGGACGGGGACGCGGTCGGCTCCGCGGGCGGTCGGCATGCGGGGCGCGAGGACGCGCCGGTTTATCTCCGCCGCGTCGGCGTACCCTTAATTGGACCGGCCCGTCCCGGAGCGCCGATGGCCAGGCGTCGCACCGCGCTGGTGGTACCGGACGGCCCCCCGGGGTTCGAGGTGAACCGGTCGGCCGGACCCGGCCGACATCCGATCCTCGAGGTGTTTCCCGGGATGGATCGCCTCGAGACGGCGCGTCGCATCGAGCCCGAGGCCGGGGGCCGCGCGCGGTTGTTCGCGTCGACCCGGGTCGAGGTCGTGACGTCCGACGTGTGGATGTACGTCGCGCCGTGGGAGGTGCCGCCCGGGGCCCGTCGGGAGTGGCGCCCGGTGATGGCCCCCGGGGAGGACGTGATCGTCGTCGGCCGGGGCCACCTGGCCGACAGCCCGACGTTCACGCTGTTCCTGGACATCTTCCACGAGCTCCGCCACGTCCAGCAGCGGCACGCGGGCCGGCAGCTGTTCGACCGCACCGTGAGTTACGTACAGCGGCCGACGGAGGTCGAGGCGTACCAGTTCGTCGTCGACGAGGCCCGGCGGTTCGGGGTCACCGACGGCTACCTCCGCGACTACCTGCGGGTGGAGTGGATCTCGGACGCGGAGCACCGGGAGCTGCTCGCGACCCTCGGCGTGCCCGCGAACTGACGGCGCTCCCGGCCGGCGAGAACGCGGGCCGGTGGGGCCCGGGACTTGCGCGAGCGACCGAGTCTTTAAGCAACGGGTCCCGGGTTTTCGTCAGGCCGGGCCGTCGCGCGCGGGGGGTACCGTTGGACATCAAGGCGCGCCCCGCGATCCGCCCGTCGAGCGGCGACCTCTGGTTCTTCGCGTACCTGCCGCTGTCGGTCTCGGACGGGATCGCCACCCCCCTCATCCCGCTGCTCGCGCTCGTCCGGTTCGGCGCCCCGCCCGTCGTCGTGATCCTGATCATCGCGGCGAGCGGCATCAGCCAGGTCCCGTTCACGATCCTGTGGGGGAACCTGTCCGACCGGGTGTCGCATCGGAAGTACTTCCTCGTCGGCTCGTTCCTCGCGACCGGCGCCGCCCTGGTGCTGATCGCCCTCGCCCGGGACATCTCGACGTACTTCTGGCTCAACGTGCTCGAGGGACTCGCCTCCGCGGCGAGCGCGCCGATCGGCACGATGCTGCTCCTCGAGACCCGGCACAAGCGGTGGTGGCCCCAGGACATCGGCCTGTTCGAGCTCATCTCGGGCATCGGCACGACCGTCGGCCTCGGGCTCGGGTTCGTCTGGCTGGTCGTCTTCGACCGCCAGATCGGCTCCCTCATCCTGGTCCACGCGCTCACCTCGCTCCTCATCGCCGCCGGCGCGCTCGCGCTGCTGTCGGCGGTCCTCGCGTGGGCGTGGATCGAGGAGCCGCTCCACCGGATCGAGCGCCGGACCGTGGCGGAGCTCCTGAACCTCCACCGCGGCATCGTCGAGCGCGTCCGGCTCGTCCGCCGAAGGGTGACCGGCATCCTCGAGCTCACGCGGGCCCCGGCCGAGCCGCTTCCGCGACGCGAGTGGATGTTCCTCATCGCCCTCGCGATCATGTCGGTCGGCTTCTTCATCTTCTACGGCCCGTTCACCGTCTACCTCGTCCGGGTCGCGCGGCTCAGCGACGCCCAGGTGTTCGTCGTCTTCCTGGCGTCGAGCGCGGCATCGACGGTGCTGTTCTTCCCCTCCGGCAAGGCGGTCGAGCTGCACTCGCCGAAGCTCGTGTTCCTGGAGGGACTGGTCGCCCGCTTCGCCCTGATCCCGCTGTTCCTCCCGATCGTGTTCACGATGTTCTTCGTCGTCGGCACGACGGCCCTCGTCGGATGGCTCGCGGTGCTCAACGCGCTCATGGGCGTCACCTGGGCGTTCATGAGCACGGCCAGCACGCTGTTCCTGGTCCGGCTCGCGGGCCGCGCGAGCCGCGGACGGGCGCTCGGACTGTACAACGCCGTCGCCGGGTTCGGCGGGCTCATCGGGACGATCGCCGGGGCGCTCGCGTATTCGGCGTTCGGGGTCTACCCGACGTACCTCGCGGCCGCGGGGACGGTGCTCCTGGGCGCGATCCTCCTGGTCCCGATCCCGTACCACCTGTTCGCG
>JASHRQ010000109.1 GCA_030037265.1 Thermoplasmata archaeon
ACGGGCAGCAAGAGGTGCAGCTCGGCCATGCTCCGGTAGTACTCCACCCCGGGGCGGGCCGGGTCCCGCCGGTAGGCACGCTCGAGCTCGTCGAAGAGGCTCCCGAGTCTCCCCTCGGCGATCACCTGCTCCCAGTCGCCGACCTTCCGGCGGACGTACAGCCCGCCGGGGATCCTGCCGACGTCCAGGCCCATCCGCACGGGGTCGTCGGTCGCGGTCCGCTCGACGCAGGCGTAGTACTCCTCCCCCTCCGGCAGGGACCGGAAGACCCCGTAGAACCTCCGTCCCCGGATCGAGGGCAACTTCGACTCCAGCTGCTGCATGGCGCCCGCCGGCCCGGCGCCGCGCATGTCGGCTCGGACCCGAAGGACCTCGACCTCGGGACGGTCCACGAAAGTTTCCATGGCGCTACGACGGATCAGTCCACCCGAGGCTTATCCACTCGACCCCGGGGTGCTGAAACGGCCCCGTCCGCCACGGGGAGCGCCGGCACGGACGACCGGGGGGCCCGCCGGGGAGATCCGGGCAGGGCGGACGGGGGACGGTCCCTTAAATTCCGACCAGGCCTGGGGGAGGACGCGAGGGGTCGACGGTGACGCTCAACTCTCTCCAGTACGAATTCCGCCAACCGTTCCGCGTGCCGGCCCGGGCGGCCTACGACTGGTGCACGGACTTCCGGCCGAGCGACGGGAGCCTGTTCCCTCGCAAGTGGCGGCGGGCGGTGCGCCGGCTCTCCGACGACGCGCTGATCCTCACCGACACCACGTGGCCGAACGGAAGGGCCCGGGCCATCCGGCGGCTGGTGCGCCTCAACCCCGGCGGCCTCGGCTGGACGAACACCCATCTCTCGGGCCCGTTCCTCCACTCGCAGTACTGGTACCGGATCGTCCCGGACGGGCCGCGGAGCTCCCACCTGGAGTTCACCGGCATGCGGCTCGTGCGGAGCCGCGCCCCGCTCGGGTCGGCGACCCGGGCGCGCCTCGCCCGAACGGAATGGGCGGACGACTCGGGCCTGTGGCGGGACCGGATGGCGCCGGCGATGGAACGGGACCTCGGCGCGGGTCCGCGCCGACGGACGTAGGCCCTCGGACGCCCCCGGCCCGACGACGCGTTCGAGCCCGAGGACCGGCCCCCGCCGGTCCGCACGCGGCCCCGTCCGGCCCCCGGCGGGCCCGGTCAGGCCCCCGCGGGGGAGTGCCTCCGGTCGAACTTCACCTTGAGCCCCAGGATCACGAGCGCCAGCACGAGCGTCAGCGAGTTGGCCGCGACCACGGGAACGGAGGAGGCGAGGACGCCGTACCCGACCCACCCGGCCAGGCCGACCGAGAAGATCGCGAACGTAGGGAACGAGATGTCCCGGGCATCCTGGAGCCGCCAGACGCGGACCACCTGGGGCACGAAGGCGCCCGTGGTGAGCGCGGCCGAGATCGACCCGACGAGCGTGACCAGCCACAGCGAGGGCTCCATGCGCCGGGACCGCACGCCGCCCGGTGGAAGAGCCCATCGAGCCGCCGAGGACGGCTCGGCGCCGGCCCGCGCGCCGGAGCGTCCGACGCGGAGCCCGCGGCCGGGCTTCGGCCCGGTCAGGGAGCGGCCGCCGGCTCTCGGGGCACCAGCACGAGCAGCAGCGCCGTGGCCAGGACGCACACCACGCCCGACAGGGCGAAGCCGGCGTCCGGCGACACGGCGGTCCACAGCAGCCCGACGACGACCGACCCCGCCAGGGAGGCGAACCCCTGCACGGCCCCGAAGACGCCGAAGGCCGTCCCGCGGAGCGCCGGGGGGACCTGGCGGCCGAGCCACGCCGACTGCGCGACGGTCACGAGCGAGACCTGGAACCCGGCGACGACGAAGACCGCCACGCCGCCCGGGATCCCTCCGCCGAGCACGAGCAGGCCGTCCACCGCCGCGAACAGGAGGTAGCTACCGGCGATCAGCGCGAGCCCCGGGAACCGGTCCGCCATCTGGCCGGACGGATATCCGCCCAGCGCCGAGACGAGGTTGTACACGAGGTACACGAGGAGCGCGAGGACGATCGCGGCGACCTCGCCGAGGCCCGGGGTGGCGATGAACCGGTCGCCGACGGCCAGGAGGACGAGGAGGATGTTGAAGAACCCGAACCCGAACAGGCCCCCGACGACCAGGAACGGAACGAAGCTGCGGGGGAGCTGGGCGGGCTCCTGTGGGGGCGCCCCGGCCGCGTCGGGGACGGGGGCGGAGGCGACCCCGGCCGACCGGTCCCGGACCCAGAGCGAGAAGCCGAGCACGGCCACCAGGCCGGGGAGGACGCTGACGGCGAAGATCGACCGGAAGGCGGACAGCCCCTCGGACAGCACGAACCCCACCGCGACGGCGGTCCCCAGGATCGCCCCCGTCGAGTCGAGCGCCTGCTCGAGCCCGAAGGCCCGACCGCGGTGCGCCGGGCCCGAGGCGTCCGCCAGGATCGCCTGCTTGATCGGCAGCCGGATCCCTCGTCCCGCCCATCCCACCGACCGGAGGGCCGCCACGACGGGCCACGTCGGCGCCAGCGCGATGAGCCCGTGCGCCGCCGTCGTGGTCGCATAGCCGGCGCTCCCCCGGAACCGCCGGTCCGGGCGGTGCGCCACCCGGACCCCCGCATACCACTGCGCGAGGCTCTGGGCGAGCACCGCGGCCCCTTCGACGGCGCCGATCTCCGCCGGGCTCGCGTGCAGCACCAGCGCGAGGAAGAACGGGAGCACCGGGAGGATCATCTCGTAGCTCCAGTCCGAGAACAGGCTCACCAGCGACACGGCCCAGACGTCGTGCGGGAGGCGGGCGGCGGGCGGGGCGGAGGCGTCCGCCGAAGTTTCCATGCGACACCCCGCCGTTCCGGTCACCGAGTCGTCGGGCGGCCGGGACGGGCCCCCGCCGGGAGCCCGCGAACGTCGCGCGCGGCGAACCGCCCGGTGGATGGCGTGCGGGACCCCCCTGCGAGCCGAGCCGGACGCGCGGTCCGCTCAAACCGTCTTCCCACCGCGGGCCGACCCGACCGCGTCCGGCGCCGCCGACGCTCGGGACCCCGGACGCTCGCAAATCCTATCTATCCGCGGGGGCCAGCTGCGACGGCGATGGGGCCCGCCGGAATTTCCGTCCAGCGGATGATGGCTCCTAGGAGCGGAAGCCATGTCGCCCCCCGGAACCGAGAACCTAGCGCGCCCGCCCCGTGAGCCCCCGGCCGGCCCGCCCGCTTCCCCGGGGGGAGCGGCCGTTCCGTCGTTCCACGGGATCCTGTTCCCCCCGTCCGAATCGGCGGAGGAGCGCCCCGCGGCGCCGGCCTCCTCCGCGCTCCACGACCTGAATCTCGACCAGGTGTTCCGCTCCGCGCTCGACGGCCGGGACGAGTACGACCTCGCCCCGCTGTTCTCGACCCCCCTCACCTCCGTCGACGCCGTCCGGTTCCGGCACGAGGTGCTGCGCGACCTCGACGCCCCGCGGTGGCGGCCCAGCGTCGAGGCGTTCGGCCGGGAGATGCGGTCGGTGCGGAAGCATCTCGGCCAGGTGGAGAAGCTGTACTACCCGTACCCGAAGGCGGGCTGGTTCCTCGACGCCGCCGAGGCGTACTGCCGCGGCGTGCGCGAGCTGCTCGAGCGGTGGAGCGCGGACCCGCCGACGGCCCGGGGGCTCGCGAGCTTCCACGAGTACCTCCGCGCGTACGCGGCCTCGGAGGCGTTCCGCTCGCTGGACGCGGAGAGCCGCCGGCTCAAGGCCGACCTCGGCGCGGTGACGTACAGCCTTCTCCTGCGGGGGAGCCGGATCGCCGTCCGGGAGTACCGGGAGGAGCCGGACTACAGCGCCCAGGTCCTCGCGACGTTCCAGCGGTTCCAGCGCGACGCGGCGAAGGACTACCGGGTCACGTTCGCGGAGTACCCGGAGATGAACCACGTCGAGGCGGCGGTGCTCGACCGCGTGGCGAACCTCCGCCCCGAGCTGTTCCGCGCGCTCGCGGAATTCCCGGAGCGCCACCACGACTTCTTCGACCCGGGCGTCCGCCGGTTCGAGCGGGAGAGCCAGTTCTACCTGGCCTACCTCGAGCGGATCGACCCGCTGCGCGCCGCCGGCCTCCGCTTCTGCTACCCGGAGGTGAGCGACCGGTCGAAGGCGGTCTCCGCCCGCGAGACGTTCGACCTGGCGCTCGCCCAGAAGCTCGTGAAGGAGCGCGCCGAGGTCGTCCGCAACGACTTCTCGCTCGCGGGGGAGGAGCGCATCGTCGTCGTCTCCGGGCCCAACCAGGGCGGGAAGACGACGTTCGCGCGGACGTTCGGCCAGCTCCACTCGCTCGCCCGGCTCGGGCTCCCGGTCCCCGGCGAGGAGGCGCACCTCTACCTGTGCGACGCCGTGTACACGCACTTCGAGAAGGAGGAGCGGATCGAGAACCTCCGCGGGAAGCTCCAGGACGAGCTCGTCCGCCTCCACGACATCCTCGGGCGGGCGACGGACCGGAGCGTCATCGTCGTCAACGAGAGCTTCACGACCACGACGGTGCGGGACGCCCTGTTCCTGGGGCGCCAGGTGCTGGCCCGGGTCGGCGCCCTCGGGGCGCTCTGCGTCTACGTGACCTTCATCGACGAGCTGTCGACCGTCGGGCCGTCCGTGGTGAGCATGGTGAGCACCGTCGCGCCGGACGACCCCACCCGGCGGACGTTCAAGGTCGTGCGCCGGGTCGCCGACGGCAAGGCGTACGCCCTCGCGATCGCCCGGAAGTACGGGCTCACCTACGACGACCTCCGGGGGCGCCTCGGCCGATGAAGGCGTTCCTCCTCCACCGGGACCGGGACGCCGACCTGCGCGCGGCGCCGCCGGCGAACGCCGACGAGCTCGTCCCGGACCTCGAGCTCGCGACGCTCCTCGAGGCGATGGCCGGCGGGGACCCGTTCCTCCTCGACGTCGCCCGGCGCACGCTGCTCGACAGCCTCACCGACCGGGACGCGATCGTCTACCGGCAGGAGATCCTCCGGGACTGCCTCGACCACCCCGCCGTCGTCCGGGGGTTGTACGGCCTCGCGGTGGAGGCGATCCTCGGCGAGAAGCGGGTCTGGGGGTACTACCTCCGGTCGCCGGAGCTCGTGCTCCACCGCGCCCTCGAGGTGCTCCACCTGTTCGTGGGGATCCTCCGGAAGATCCGCCAGCTCGTCGACGCGAACGCGGGGGCGTTCCGGTCGCCGGGCTTCCGCGGCTTCCTCGCGCGGCTCGCGGCGGAGCTCGACGACGCGTTCTTCGCGGCCGTCGACCTCCAGCTCCGGGAGCTCGAGTTCCGCGAGGGGGTGCTGATGAGCGTGGCGCTCGGCAAGGGGCTCGTCGGCCACCAGTACGTCCTCCGGATGCCGCCGCCCGCGCGCCGCGGCTGGTGGGGACGGATGCTCGCCGGCCGCCGCCCGCCGAACAGCTTCGAGGTCGGCGAGCGCGACGAGGCCGGGCACCGGTACCTCTCCGAGCTCCGGGACCGGGGGATCAACCTGGTCGCCAACGCCGTCGCCCAGTCGACGGACCACCTGCTCGGCTTCTTCACCATGCTCCGGGCCGAGCTCGGGTTCTACGTCGGCTGCCTCAACCTGAGCGACCGGCTCGCGCGCACCGGCCTGCCGCGGTGCACGCCCGCCGTCGGCGCCGCGTCGCCCCCCGTCCTCCGGGCGCGCGGACTGTACGACGTCTGCCTCGCCCTCCGGACCGGGCGGGCCGTCGTCGGCAACGAGTTCAACGCGGACGGGAAGGCGATGGTCCTCATCACGGGGGCGAACCAGGGAGGGAAGTCCACCTTCCTGCGGTCCGTCGGCGTCGCCCACCTGATGCTGCAGTGCGGCCTGTTCGTGGGCGCCTCGGAGTTCGCGGCCACCCCGGTCCGCGGGGTGTTCACCCACTTCAAGCGGGAGGAGGACGCCTCGATGACCCACGGGAAGCTCGACGAGGAGCTCCACCGGATGCGCCGGATCGTCGAGCTCCTCACCCCCGGGAGCCTCCTCCTGTGCAACGAGTCCCTCTCCTCCACCAACGAGCGGGAGGGGTCGGAGATCGCCCGCCAGCTGCTGCGCGCGCTCACCGAGTCCGGCGTCCGCGTCCTGTTCGTCACGTTCCTGTACGACCTCGCCCAGGGGCTCGCCGAGGGCCCGACCGCCTCGGCGGTCCGGTTCCTCGTCGCGGAGCGACTGCCCGACGGGCGCCGGACGTTCCGCATCGTCGAGGGTCCGCCGCTCGAGACGAGCTACGGGGAGGACCTGTACCGCCAGATTTTCGGAACGCCCGGCGCCGCGTCGCCGGCGCCGGTCCCCCCGCCCTCCGCCCCGACCGCGCCCCCTCGGGCGACGGCCGCCGGGCCGGTACACGGGTGACGGACGGGCCCGGAATTCCGGCGCGCCGCTCAGCGCCGGGCGGACGGGGGAACCGACCCGTCCCAGGCGCGTCGGGCGCGTGCCACGACGCCCCACTCGGCCGCCCCCGGGTTGCGGAGGATCGCCTCGGCCTGGGACGACGACAGGCCCACGAACACGCTCGTCGGCTGGCTCGGATGGACGAACCGCAGCGACGGCGCGCCCCCGCCCCGCGCCGAGGTCACCGGCTCGACGAGCGACCACGGCGCCACCAGCCGGTGGAACGGGAACCGGACGACGACGGCGCGCGGCGTGAGGCCGATCGCCCTCGGCCGGTTCGCCCACCCGTACCCCAGCCCGGCGACGGGTCCGGCGAGGAACCACGGCGCCAGCGCGCGGAGCCCGCCCAGGAAACCGAGCGGGCCGAACGCGAACAGCCCGCCGAGCACGACGAGCCCGTCCACGCCCAGGGCCACGACGCCCACCAGCTCCCACGGGACCGGGACGCCGGCGGACGGCACCCACTCCACCGCCTCGTCCGGGGGGAGCACCCGGTCCCAGCCGGCGTCGCGCTCGACGCGGGTCGGAGGCCCGGCGGCGGGAGGGCCCGCGGCGGGGTCCGCCGCGGCCGCGCCCCCGGCGGTCAGGCGAATGCCTCGAGGAGCTCGCCCAGCTGCCGGCGCCGCCGCTCCTGCTCCGCCTTCCAGGCGTCCTTGCGTCCGGAGTCGGCGGCGGCCTGGGAACGCCCGGCGAGCAGCGCCTGCCGAACCCGCTCCACGTTCTCGTCGATCTGCGCCGACGCGAGCGCGCGGAACTCGCGGACCGACCGCTCGCTCCGCTCGAACAGGTCCGACCGGATGCGGCCGCACTGGGCGTCGAGCTCCCCGGCGACCTGGGACCGGAGCCGCCCCCGGATGCGCCGCCGGAGGAGCGCGGCCGGGAGCGCCAGGAGCGTCTGGCCCGAGAAGCTCGCCTCGAGCAGCCCGTCGACGTGGGGATAGTACTTCGACTCCAGCGCGAGCGGGACGTCGGCGCGCACCGACACCATGTGCACCCGGAACAGGTCGGCCACGACCCGGTCGATCCGGTCGGTGAGCGCCGCGAGCCGCCGCTCGTACACCTCGAACGCCTGCCGGAGCCGGTCGGAGAAGTCGGCCTCGACCGCCCGCTTCATCTCGCTCACGCGCGGGAGCAGGGCCGCGCGGAAGGCCGCGTCGAACTCCCGTACCAGCGCCGCGCCGCCGACGGCCGTCGAGGCCGCCAGCTGCGATTCGAGCCCCGCGACGAGCGGGGGCGCGGCCTCCGACTGGAACTCCCGGAGCCGCTCGTCGGCGACCCGGAGGATCTCCTGGACGTCCCCGGCGAGGAGCCCGTCCGACGCCCGCCGCTCGGTCTGGAGCTCCGCGACCTCGTGCTCTAGCGTTCCGAGCGCCGCGCGGAACTCCGTCTCGGACTGCTGGAACCCCTGGAGCGAGAGGTCGACGATGTCCCGGAGCCGACGGGCGTACTGCCCGATCCGCCGGCGGGCGGAGGAGTGCAGCGCCTCGAGCCGCCCCTCGTCGAGGTACCGGGAGAGGTCCGCGACCAGCTCCCCGAGCCCGCCCGCGGGGCCCCGGGCGCCGCCGGGGCCCTCGCTCGCGACCCGCGCCGAGAGCGGGTAGAGCCGGACCGACGGGAAGCCGCACTGCTCCCGGAGGACCCGACGGGTGTAGTCGCTCAGGTCGCGGAGCTCGTCCGGTCCGACGAGGTCGACCTTGTTGAGGACGAAGAAGAACTTCGATGCGTACTGGGCCACCTCCGCGAGGAACTCGCGTTCCGGCGCCGAGAGCGGCGGGTCCGGCGACAGGACGAACACCGCGGCGTCCACGTGCGCGAGCAGCCGGCGGGCGGCCTCGGTCGTCCGGTCGTGCACGGACGCGATCCCCGGGCTGTCCACGAAGACGACGTTCCGCGCCCAGTCGGGGAGCGGGATCCGGACCTCGACCCGCTGGATCCCCTTCGCGTTCTCCGGGTTCCGGGACTCGGTGACGTAGTCGGCGAGGGAAGCGAGCGGGACCTCGCGCTCCCCGGGGCTCGCGTCGGCGACGACGAGGGTCCCGGGCCCCTCCCGGACCTCGGTCGCGAGCGCCGTGACGGGCAGGACCCCCGTCGGGAGCACCGCCCGTCCCACGAGGACATTGAGCAGGGTGGACTTCCCCCGTTTGAACTGGCCCAGGACCGCGACGCGGAGCGTCCCCTCCGCAAACGACTGGATCGTCCGCTCGACCGCGCTACGGCAGTCGTCCTGGCCGAGCTCGTCGGCCATCGTCCGCAGCAGGGCGAGGGCCGACTCCAGCCGGCCGGTCGTTGCCTCGGAGGCGAGGAGCGTCATGCATCGCTGCCGTAGGAGCCATCATCCGCCGGGCGGAGATTGGTCGGCGGGCTCCATCGCCCCCGGAAGCAGTCCCGTGGGCCTACTTACGTTTGGCCTCGCGGGCCGGTGGTCGCGGGCCGCCCGG
>JASHRQ010000110.1 GCA_030037265.1 Thermoplasmata archaeon
CCGCCCGCTTCCGAGACCGTGACCGTCTCCAACACCCCCACGTCGAGCGTCGAATAAGCCAACGTCAATCCGTGGATCGCGGGCAGCCTCACCACGGTCAGCGTGGACGGGACCGAATCGACCGTGTCTCCCCAGGCGTCCGTCACGGCAACGTAGATTGAGTAATGGCCTGGATGTTCCGGGGTGCAGGTGATTGAGGCCAGGTCCTGCGATGAACAACCGTTCGGCAGATTGAACCATTCGAGAGTGAGCTGCTGGGCGGGCGTTACGACCACTTCGAGAGCCGAGGTCGCGCCAACGTCCAACATCCCAGGCGTCAGAGATGGAGCCGTGACCGCGAAGGCGGTCAGTTCGGCGGTGAGGGTTCCCGGCGCAGAAACCGTGATGACCGTTTCGGAGGAGCCGACACTCGCGACGGTTATGCCGCCGGTTACGCCCCAGCCGACGAAGGTATCTCCGTCAGTGACCACGACGGAAATGGAATACTGACCTGCTACTAGCCACAACTCCTGCCCGGCAGTGATCGGCTGATCATCCATTGTGATTGTACCTGAGCCGGGCCCGGAGACTGCGACGGCTACAGGGAACTCCAGCTCGGCGAACTCGGCGGTGACGTTTCCGCTTTCGATGACCGAGAGACTGGTGTTTGGTTCTCCGGAGTTGGCCACCGATACGAATCCCGTAGTACTCCATCCGACGAACCGGTAACCTGAGGCCGGAGCCGCTTCTAGGAGATACTGGCCGGTAGCCACAGAGGAGTTGGTCGTTCCGTTTGTCTGAGAGGTCACTCCGTTGAATATGATTGCCCCACTAGGCGCCGGGCCTACGGAGAAGTTCACCGAGAATACCGTTGCAGTCTGAGAAAACTGTGCCACTATCGTGACCGCGTCGCTGACTACCAAATCGCTCTGCCATGATGCCGGCGAAGCGAGGGAACCCGCAGTGGACGGGGAGGCAGTCCATCCTGAGAACAAGTAGTCCGCGGATGGAACCGCTGAGAGCAAGTAAGTGGCACCGGGGAGCAAGTCGACTACACTGTTGTCCGAGTAGGTGACGCCGTTGACGTTTACCTGACCGGGATCGACGCCGCCACTGACCTGCAATGTGACCGGAACCGCATTTGGAAGGAACAGGGCGATGACCTCTGAGGATCCGGTCCCGGCGTTTGTCACGCCGGCCTCGAGAGCGATCGTCGTCAAATTCGAAGCGCTTGTCAGTACACTGGAAGCCCAGTATCTCCAGCCCTGGAAACTGAAGCCAGAGGCTGGTACTGCATCGAGTGAGTAAGTCCCGACGAGGACCGCAGGTACGGTTGCCTCAGTGCTTGTGCTCACCACGGAGGCAAATTTCACCTCGCCACCGCCGAATGACCGCGTCGCGAGATTGAACGCGATTAGCTCCAAAGGGTCAGAGGACGGACTCGACTGAAACCCGGCGGTCACTTGGAAGGACCCGCCACTCGCCGGCACGACGATCCACGTGCTGATGGACTCGGTCGCGCCGAGGGCCAGTCCCGTGGCCCCCGACCAGCTGGAGAAGTTGTACCCGTAGCCCGGCGCGGCCTGGACGGTGTAGACTCCCGCCGGGAGCTCGAGCGTGCTCCCGGAGGAGACCGTGACGCTCGTCACCGAGGAGTTGTACAGCGCCGACGGGGTGACGATCACCTCGCCGGAGGTGGGGCTGTCCGTGAAGGTCACCGCCGATTCGGTCGGCGTCGGGCTGAACGTCGCTTCCACCGACCCGGGGCCCGCCACGACGACCGTGACCACCGGATACTCCGGGTCCGCGACCGAGACCGCGCCCGTCGTCACCCAGCCCGAGAAGTACTCCCCGGCGGAGCCGTTCGCGTAGATCGCGTACGAGCCGTCGGAGACCCCCGACACCGCCGTCGGCGCGACGTAGATGCCGGAGAGGAGGAGCACGTACCCCCCGGTCCCTCCCTGCACCCCGACGGTGACCGTCGAGCTCCCGGCGGAGCATCCCGGGACCGAGTACGCCTCCGCCGGGTAGAACGGGAAGCCGAGCGTGTTGCGCGTGATCAGCCCGGAGTACTCCCCGGACTGGCCGAAGTCGACGCTCGTGGACGGGTAGTCGGTCGCCCCGAAGGCGAAGGCGCCGAGCGTGCAGGAGTAGCTGAACCACGGGTAGCTGCACCACGCCGAGCCGGCCGCGCCCGCGCAGGTGTCGTTGCTCAGCGAGTCGAGCCCCGTCGGGGTCTCGTCGCCCCCCACGTCCAGGGTGTCGGAGAACTCCGCCTCGGCGCCGACCTCGTGCGCGGTGGCGTTGAAGAACGTCGGCGGGAAGATCTCCCACGGATGCAGCGTGTCGTTCCCCCAGCTGCCCGGGTCGTAGCTCGGGCACGGGACCGCCGGGTCGGCCGCCGTCGAGGGCGGCGCACCCGGGGAGCAGCCGCCGAAGGAGTTGTTCTCGGGGAAGGCCGCCGGGTTCGCGTGGCCGAGCGTGAACCCGAACGAGATCGGGAAGCCGCCGGAGGTCCCCCACTGGAGGGCGTCCGGGTAGCCGTTCGAGGCGTAGGCCGGGTCGAGCGGGAACCCCCCGGTCGCGTTGAACAGCGTGACCGACGACCAGTTGCCCGACGTGAGGTCCGAGACCGTGATCGTCTCCCCGGTCGCGTTGCCGGGCCAGCCCGCCATCGACACGGAGAGCCGGTCCCCTCCCGTCAGGTTGAGGAAGCCGGGGCCCGGGGTCCCGTCGAGGTAGAGCGGGCTCGAGAAGCAGAGGTCCTCCGTTCCGTAGGCGCCGTCGACCTGCCAGCCGACGACGTCGCCGATCCATCGGTTCGCGGTCGGGAAGCCGGCGTACCAGGACTGGTCCGGTTCGAGCAGCACCTGGACGAAGCACTCGCCCAGCCACCCCGCCGGGTCGCTCACGACCAGCCCGAACCAGGCGGCCGAGTACAGGTCCGACTGGTTCGCGGTGGCGTTCCGGTCGACCGGGAGCGTGACGGTCCACGTGGCGTTCCCGCCGCTCCCCGGGAGGCCCGAGTAGAACTGGATCGCCGCCTCGTCGTACCCGGCGCACGTCGGGTCGTAGGAAGAGACGGTCTGGGTGGACGGCGCGGGCCCGCCGCACGCCGGCGGGTCGGCGCCGGAGCTCGAAGTTGCACTGGGCAGGTCCACGGCGGGGAACGCCGACGAAGCATCGGGCTCCGCGGCGGGGGACGCGGCGGTCTGAGCGGCCGTCGGAACCGTGGGCTCCGCCGCGGCGGAGGGCGTTGGCGCGGACACTGGGGTCGACGCGGAGGTCGAGCTGGAGGCGGGTCCGACGGCGGCGGCGAGCGAAGAGACCAGCATCAGCGCGACCACGAAGCCGGCCCCGAGCGCCGTCGTCGCGGCGCCGCGCCGGCCGAATCCCGGACGCGGCGGGATCGGAGACCGACCGAGGACGTTCATGCGGACCGGGAGGCCACGAAAGAGTCTCCGGGCCGGACGGTATAATCCCATCGCGCGGTCGGAGGCGAGTGGAAGGAGCGTCCCCGGGTGGGGCGGGTCCGGGCCGCCGCGTTACCCCCGCTCGACCGCGAGCGAGTACTCGGCCTCCACGAGGCTCTTCAGGACGTAGGCCGGCCGGCCCCAGAGCGTGAGGCCGACGGCCCGGCCGACCGCCTTCCCGAGCCCCAGCGAGACGATCACGCCCTTCTCGTGGTAGGAGAACCGCTTCATCCGGCGTCCCTCGTGCCGCGCGACCACGTTGTACCCCGCGACCGGCGCCCCGGCGAGCGCGGCCTGGGCGGTGCCCGGCACGAGCACCCCGGTCCCCGGGTTCGCGTAGTCGATCACGTCCCCGACGGCGAACACCCCCGGCCGGTCCGGCAGCTCGAGGTACGGCGTCACCTTGAGCCGCTTCCCCTTGCCGTGCTCGACCGGGAGCTGCGCCACGACCGGCGGGGCCTCGACGCCCGCGCACCAGACCGCGACGTCGAACGGCACCGAGGAGCCGTCCTTGAGCGTCAGCGTCCCCGGCTCCGCACGGACGACCGGGGTGTTCTCGCGGACCTCCACGTGCGCTTCCTCGAGCAGCGCGCGGGCATGGCGGATGAGCGCCGGGCTGAACCCGTCCAGGAGCGGCGTCGGGCCGGTGAGCAGCGTGACGGCGGGGGCGGGCGCGGCCACCCCGGCGATCTCCCCCCACTTCGCCGTCGCGATCTCGGCGGACACCTCGGTGCCGGTCGAGCCGCCGCCCGCGACGACGACGCGGAGGGGCGCCGCGCCGGGTCCGCCCCGGGTCTTCGTGAGCGCGACGATCCGGGCGGCGAGCCGCTCGGCCCCGGAGAGCGAGTACACCTCCTCGGCGTTCTCGCGGGCGCCGGGGATGCCGAAGTAGCTCGGCACCGACCCGAGGCAGACGATGAGGTAGTCGAACGGGAGCGTCGACCCCTCGAGCCGGACGGTGCGCGAGGAGAGGTCGATCCCGGTGACCGTCCCGTGGACGAACGCCGCCTCGCGCTCGCTCAGCACCTCCGCGATCGGCACCGCCCACGTCCGCCGCGGGCGGAGCGGCTTCGCGATCTCGTCGACCTCGTACAGCTCGGTCCGGAGGACGTGGTCGGGGGTCCGGTCGACCAGCGTCACGTCGAGCGCCGAGCCGGCGTGCCGCCGCACCGCCTTGGCGGCGGCGAGCCCGGCGTATCCCGCCCCGAGGATCACGACGTTCGGCCGTGGGCGCCCGTCGGGGGTGGGGTCCGCCATGGTTCCTCCGCGCCCGGCCCGGGCGGGCCGAGCGAGACGCCGGGACGACCGCGACGGGGCCGATAACGTCCCGGTTTCCTCCCTCCCGCCCCGGGGACCGGCGACGCAGGTTCATGACCCCGGGTCCGCTCCCGGTGGCGAGGGCTGGCCATGGTGCAGAGAGTGACGGAAGTGGTGGGGACCGACCCGAACAGCTTCGCGCACGCGACGCAGAACGCCGTCGAGACCGCGGCGAAGACGGTCCGGGGGCTGCGCTGGTTCCGGGTCTCGGAGCTCGAGGGGTCGATCTCGGGCAACAAGGTGACCGAATACCGGGCGCTGGTGCGGTTGTACTTCGACTACGAGGAGAAGTAGGCGGCCGCGGGAGCGGTCCGGCGGCGGCGCCGGGCGCTCAGGCGACCGCCATCAGGACGCGGTTGTCGAGCTCCTGCCAGACAACGCCGACCTCGCGGAAGCCGGCGGCGCGCAGCTGCTCCTGGTGGAGCCCCAGCGTGACCGCCGGGTCGGAGCGGTGCTCCTTCGGGAACCTCCGCCGGCGCTCGGCGAACTGGGCGCGGAGCGCCGGCTCCTTCGCGAGGTTCCGCCACCAGCTCTTCCAGTTCTCGGGCTTGGCCTTCCCGGTCCGGTGCACCTTCTGCCCCTGCACGATCCGGTCGGTGAGCGCGCGGAAGGTGGGGAGCGTCCGGTCGAACGACATGTGGTCCCCGTTCATCACGACCCCGCCGCGCCGGACCACCTGGTGGAGGTCCAGGTACAGCCGGGCGAGCTCGTCCTCCTGCAGCCAGTGGAGCGCCGTCGTCGTGAGCACGGCGTCGACGGGGCTCTCCGGCAGCTTCCGGACCCAGTCCGGCTCCCGGAGGTCCGCCTCGACCCAGGTCATCCGCCCCTTGAGCCCGCGGAGCGCGTGGCGTCCCAGCTCGAGCGTCACCGGGTCCAGGTCGACGGCGATCGTCCGGGCCCGCGGGAACCGGTGGAGGAGCCGCTGGCTCAGCGACCCCGGGCCGCAGGCGAGGTCGATGGCGACGAACTTCGGCGGGAGCAGCGCGCCCACGAGGTCGAACATCGCATCGAACCGCCGCTCCCGGGCCGGCATGTAGCCGGACTGCTGCCGGTCCCACCGCCGGAGCCAGTCGTCCCAGTCCGGTTCCCCTCGCGTCGGAGCCATCCGTCCCCCGAGACCCGCCCGGGCCGATAACGCCGGCGCGCCCCTCCGTCAGGTCGAGACGTGGGGCGCGGCCGGGATCCGCTGGTAGACGGGGAGCCGCAGGAGGTGGACCCCGACGACGATCGACCAGAGCAGGATCGGGGCGACGATCAGCCGCTCCATGCCGCCGACGCCCAGCGGTCCGACGGCGGAGGTGGAGTACAGCGCGATCGCGACGAACGTGACGACTCCCGACAGGAAGGTGTACGCCCGGAACCCCTCCCACCGGGTGTCGCGGAGCATCGCGAGCGGGAGCACCACCAGTGCCACCCCGGAGGCGAGGAACGCGAGGTCCGCGGCGTAGCCGTGGGCGTGGCCCCCGAGCGCGGTGGTCTGCTCGGGGAAGACCCCGACCAGCAGCGCGCCCAGGCCGGCGAGGAACAGGAAGGCGAGCCCGACGGTGCGGCTCAGCTTTCGGGCGAACGCCGCGCCGAGCAGCACCGCGGCCGTGAACGTGAGGAGCCCCGTGACGATGATCGAGCCGTTGAAGACGGCCGCCCACGGGGAGTGCGGGCCGCCGAGGTCGCTGATCGTGTTCGAGAGGTCGCTGTACCCCGGGTAGGCGAGCTGGACCGCGATCATCGCGAGCACGAACTGGAGCGACCCCACGAACAGGACCGCCCCCGCCCAGCGCGCCCGGACGGGGATGAGGGGACCCAGGGACGGCACGCAGCGCCTCGGCGGGGAGGAGCGGACCCAGGGTATATCTCACCCCCCCACCCCCGGGGCCGGGGCGGAGGGACCGGACCGAGCGGGGGAGGCGGGTCGGGCAGGCCGGGGGTCAGTCCCGCGGCATGATCCAGAACTCGTTCCCATCCGGGTCGACGAACCGGGCGTACGACCCCCACGCCTCCTTCTTCGGAGGGACGGGGAACTTTACGCCGCGCTTGACCAGCGCCCGGTACGTCTTCGCGAGCGACCGGCCGGTCCAGAACAGGATCCCGGAGTTCCCGGGCTCGGGCTTCCCGCCAAAGTCGGAGTACTGGCAGAGATGGATCGCGAGCCCGTTCTTCCGGCCGACGACGGTGAAATGCTCGCCGCGGAGCAGGAGCTTGAGCCCGAGCTTCTCCCGGTACCACCGGGCGGCCCGTTCCCGGTCCTTCACCATCACCGCCACCGAGTACGGGACCAGCTTCACGGGCCCGTGGGGACGGTCGACCGCCTTATACCCGTTCCGCGGCGGCGGGACCCCCTCCCGGCCGACCCCGGATTCCGGACGGCCCTCCGGGAAGGCGAATGCGTATAAACGGGGATGATTTCACCACCCCCACTCCGAGCCGCTTCCGGGGCGACAGCGGGTCGGACCAGCCGGGGAGCGATTGCCGAGAGGGGGGCGATACCGCAGCAAGCTCGAGGTCTTCCGGGACCTGCTCGTCGCGACCCGGCACGCGTCGAAGAAGACGCGGATCATCGGGCTCGCGAACCTGAACCCGTCGACCTTCCGGAAGCACATGGCGTACGCCCGGGCCCAGGGGCTCGTCACCGTCTCCGACGGGAACTACCAGTTGACCGACAAGGCGGACCGCGTGCTGGCCGCCCTCCAGGAGCTCATGGCGAAGAGCAACGAGCTCGACCTTGCGATCCAGTCTCTGGAGCGGAGCGCGCTCCCCCGGGCCCTCGGCCGGTGGACCGAGGGGTCGGTCCTCCGCCAGGTCTCCCGGGTCGCGTGGGGCGGCGTCCAGGTGGGGGGGTCGCTCCCGGCCTCGTCCTACGCCCGCTCCGGCGGGATCGCCCGCGCCCCGGAGCCCGTCCGTCCGTCCGACGTGAGCGAGATCCTCTCCGGCCTCCCCCTGGGCCGCCGGCCGGTCGGGCCGGCCCCTCGGGACGGTGAGCCGCTCCGGCCCCCGGCGCCGAGCGCCGCGGACGCCGAGCCCGCC
>JASHRQ010000111.1 GCA_030037265.1 Thermoplasmata archaeon
TCGCGCGATGACGCCCCCGGCGGCCGCCCGGGCCGGGTCCGCCCCGGACGCTCCGCCGGCCGGGGGTCCGGACGGGTCGGCCGCGCTCCGGTCCGAGCGGCCCGGACCGGACGTCCCGGGCGTCTACCTGTTCCGGGGCGCGGACGGCGAGGTGCTGTACGTGGGGAAGTCCCGCCATCTCCGCCGGCGCGTGCTCGACCACCTCCACGTGCGCTCCGAGAAGGACGAGCGGATCGTCGGCCGCGCGGCGCGCGTCGAGTTCGTCCCGACGACGAGCGAGCGCGAGGCGCTCCTCCTGGAGGCGAGCCTCGCGAAGCAGTACCAGCCGCCGTACAACACGCTCCTCAAGGACGACCGGAGCTACCCGTACCTCGCGGTGACGCTCGGCGAGCCGTTCCCGCGCGTCCTCCTGGTCCGGCGCCCGCGCCGCGGCGGGGGGACCGTGCTGTTCGGGCCGTACACGAGCGCCCGCGAGGCGCGCGGCGTCGCGCGCCTCCTGTCGGAGACGTTCCAGCTCCGGCAGTGCGTCCGGCTCCCCCGCCGGGCCTGCCTGTACTACTACCTCCACCAGTGCACCGCCCCGTGCATCGGCGCGGTCGACGCGGACGGCTACCGGAGCCAGGTCGACCGGGCGCTCGAGGTGCTGCGGGGGCACGGCGAGGGGATCGCGCCCGCGCTCGAGACCGAGATGCGCGCGGCCGCCGACCGCGAGGAGTTCGAGCGGGCCGCCCGGCTGCGCGACGCGCTCCGCGGGCTGCGCGCGCTCGAGGAGCGCCAGCACGTCGTCGGTCCCGGAGCGGGCCGGGTGGACGTGCTCGCGCTCGCGACGCCGCGCGACCCGGCGACGCTCCGCGCGGCGGTGGGGCTGCTCCGGGTGCAGGACGGCGAGGTGCGCCAGAGCGAGCCCCACGCGCTCGGCTTCCCGGCCTCCGACCCGCCGGAGCCGGGGGAGCTGCTCCGACAGTTCCTGACGCAGTTCTACGGCCAGCAGACGGTGCTGCCCAACCGGATCGAGGTCGCGGGGGCCCGGCCGGCGGGGGTCGACGAGGCGGTGGAGTGGCTCGCGCGGGACCGCGGGGTCGCGGTGCACTTCGCGCCGACGGGACGGCGGGCGTCGCTCGCCCGCCTCGCGCTCCGGCTCGCGACGAGCTACTTGGACCAGGTCACCCCGGCGGCGGCGCCGCGCGAGGTGCTCCGGTCGCTCCAGGACCTCCTGCGCCTCCCCCGGGTCCCGGGATGCATCGAGGGCGTCGACATCTCGATCTTCCAGGGGAGCGAGGCGGTGGGATCGCTCGTCGTCTTCCGGGACGGCCGGCCCGCGAAGGACGAGTACCGGCGGTTCCGGATCCGCTCCGTCGAGGGGACGAACGACTTCGCGATGGTGGAGGAGGTCGTGCGGCGGCGGCTCGTGCGCCAGCTCCGCGAGGCGGAGAAGCTCCCGGACCTCCTGCTGATCGACGGCGGGGCGGGGCAGGTCTCGGCAGCGTACCGGGTCGTCCGCGAGCTGCACCTCGAGGAGGAGGTGCCGGTCGTCGGGCTCGCGAAGCGCGAGGAGGAGCTCTACCTCCCGGAGGAGTCCGGCCCGCGGCGGCCGAACCCGAACGCGCCGCCGATGCTGCTCCTGCGCGCCGTGCGCGACGAGTCCCACCGGTTCGCGGTGACGTACCACCGGACCCGGCGTCGGATGCGGCTCCGCCGGGAGATGGACGACGCGGCCGCCGGGCGCGGCCCGGAGCTCCGGCCCGCTACGACCGGGCCGGGCGCGAGCGCTCCGGCTCGCCGATGAACGACATCCCCTGCACGCGGCGCGCGACGTCCGGGGCGGGGAGGCGACGGAGGTCCTTCTCCGGCTCGAGGAACGACACGTCCAGCGCCTCGGGGGGGAACGGCGTGGGGGACCCCTCGGCGACGGCGGCGACGGCGAGCCGGAACGCCGACTCCTCGTCCTTCGCGTCGTCGACCTTCTGCTCGAGGAAGTCGGCCACGGAGCGCCGGTTCCGCCCGATGGCGTACGCCTTCCAGCCGATCGTCGCGCCGCTCGGGTCGAGCTCGATGATCCCGGGCCCGTGCTCGCCGAATCCGCCTAGAAGGATCGAGACGGCGAACGGGCGCGTGCCGCCGAACTGGGTGAACTGCTGGAGGAACGTCCCGAGCGAGTGCGCGAGCACCGGGTACGGGGCCATCTCGCCGTACAGGAGCCGGTGCCGCTGCGCCTCCAGGCGGAGGTGGTCGACGAGGATGCGCGAGTCGGCGATGAGCCCCGCCGTCACGCAGCCGATCCCCCCGTCGATCGCGAAGCTCTTCTCGATGGAGGCGGGCCGGGCGAGCGGGCTCGTCGGCAGGTTGCGGAACGCGACGAAGACGATGCCGGTGGGGTACGTCACCGCCACGGCGGTGCCGCCCATCTGGATCGCCTGGAGCGCGTACTCGACCTGGAACAGCCGCCCGTCGGGCGAGAAGACGGTGCTCGCGCGGTCGTACGCCATCTGACCCGGTTGCATCTCCATCGATCGTTCCACTCCGTCTGGGCCGCGCCTCAGAGACCGGGGGGCATTTGAGGCTGCGCCTAGATGACGGCCGACTTACCCCGCGGCTACCGGCTCACGGCGCGCCACCCGGGGCGGCCGGGCGTCACAATAGACGCCGCAGGAGGGTGTCCAGCCGACGGACCCCCGCCTCCCTCCAGCGCGGGTCGACGTAGACGGCCACGGGCCAGAGCGACGGCGGCCGGAGCGCGAGGTCCCTCCAGACGCTCCGCGCCCGGAACGGGTGGACGACCGCGCCGCCCTCGAGAAGCCCCACCTCCGACCAGTCCTCCCCCAGCCCCCGCGGCAGGAGCCCGCTCACGTCCACGAGGACCGTCCCGGGCGGCGCCCCGAGCCGGTCGGCGAGGACGTCCTCGACGGCCCGTCGGTCGCGCGGGGAGCGCGCGAGCCGCAGGAGCGCGGGGCGCGTCGACGGGGGGACGGCCCGCCAGGCGACGGCGCGCTTGTACAGCCGCCGGTCGCGGAGCCGACGCACGATCTCGGCGCTGCGGTCCGACGCCTCCGCGAGATACGCGGACAGCTCCCCGTCGGTGAGGGCGAACAGCCGGTGCGGCACCTCGGGGTAGCCCGGCAGCCGCTCGACGGCGCTGAGCGCCATCGTCTCGGCCGCCTGGACGGTCTTGTGGAAGTAGACCGAGGCGTACATGAGCGCGCGGCCGACGAGGAAGCCCTCCACCGCGTTGCGGCCCTTCTCGGCGAACACCAACCGCGAGCGGTGGACCCGCACGGTGTCGAGGAGGCGCGCGGAGTCGATCGTGCCGTGGGCCACCCCGGTGTAGTAGGCGTCCCGCTGGAGGTAGTCGAGCCGGTCGGCGTCGATGGCGCCGTGGAGCATCGCGCGCAGGAGCCGGTGCCGCCCCGAGCCCGCCGGCGGGTCGACCAGGTCCGCGACGGCACGCGGGGAGACGCCGGAGCGCTCGAGGATCTCGGCGATGCTGGGCCCGCCGCCCTCGTCCGGGCCCCCCGCGACCTCCGGGATCGGTACGCCGGTGATCCAGGCCCGCGAGATCCGCTCGTGCTCGAACCCGAGGACCTCGGCGACCGCGGAGTCGAGCGTGTGCGAGAACGGCGTGTGGCCCAGGTCGTGGAGCAGCCCCGCGACCGACGCGGTCCGCGCGTCGTCCGGCGGCAGCCCGAGCCGGGCGGCCATCTCCCCGCTCACCCAGAAGACGCCGAGCGAGTGCTCGAGCCGCGTGTGGTTCGCGCCGGGAAAGACGAGGTGCGCGAACCCGGTCTGGCGGATCCCCCAGAGCCGCTGGAAGGCGGGATGCCCGATGAGCGAGAGCGGCGCGCCCTCGACGGAGATCACGCCGTGGACGGGGTCGTAGATCGTCTTGCGCGGGGACGGCCGCCGGGCCACCACGCCGTCCGGACGGGCCGCGGGCCATATAGCCGCGGTCCCGGAGCGGCCCCGTCCTCGCCGGCGTTCCTCGCCGTCCGAACCTATTTATCGCCTCGCCGGCTCCAACGACCAGCGCCATGGTCTCGATGCGGGATTCTCCGCCTCCCGCGGCGGCCGGGGCGCCCGCGCTCGAGGAGACCCGCCGCCTGTTCCACGACGCCGAGCGGTTCGAGGCTCGGCACGAGGCCGACCGGTACGTCGAGGCGTTGAAGCGGCTGCTCGCCTACGTGGAGCAGCACCGGAAGGAGCTCGAGGAGGGGGCCGTGGAGGTCGCGCAGCGGCTCGACGACACCGCGATGGCGTTCTACCGGCTCTCGCAGCCGGAGTTCGCCCTCCGGGCCACGGAGGTCGGCCTCGCGCTGCAGCCCGGCGCCTCCCAGCTGCTCCATCACAAGGCGCTCGTGCTGCTCGCGCTCAACCGGCAGACCGACCAGGCGGTGAGCCTCCTGGACCGGGCGATCGAGGCGAACCCGCACGACAAGCGGATCTGGGCCACGAAGGGCGACGCCCACCGGCTCCTGGGGCAGCCGCGCGAGGCGGTCGAGGCGTACCTGAGCGCGCAGCGGCTCGACGCGAGCTCGAGCCAGTACGTCGACCGGGCGCTCAAGATCGACCCCAAGAACCCGACGGCGCTCCGGCTCAAGCTCCAGCTCGCCCGGTCCGGCGGCGGCGAGGCCCAGGCGCTCGAGGCGGCGGACGCGCTCCTCGCCGAGAACCCGGACGACCCGGAGCTCCTCCTCGAGCGGGCGCGGCTGCTCGCGACCCTGGGAAAGCTCGACCCGGCGCTGACGGCGCTCCAGAAGGTGGAGGCCGGCCGGCCCAACGACCCGCAGGTCCGGTTCCTCCGCGGGCGGCTCCTGTTCGCGATGGGACGGCTCGAGGAGGCGCTCCCGATCTACCGGTCGCTTATCGAAGGGAAGGAGCTCGCCGACGGCGTCGCGCTCCTCGAGGTCGCGACCGACCTCGAGAAGAGCGGGCAGGACCCGGACCTCACGGTCGCCGCGCGGCGCCGACTCCGCGAGCTCGACCCGTCGAACGTCGCGAACCTCCAGTCGCTCCGGTCGCTCGCCGTCGCGCGGCAGCAGACCGACCTCGCGATCGACGCGGCGAGGGGAATCCTCGAGGCGTCGCCCCACAACCTCGAGGCGCAGCGGTCGCTCGTCGACCTCCTCCTCCAGGCGGGCCGGGCCGACCAGGCGTTCCAGGTCGGCCGGGAGATCCTCGCCGACCACCCGGACGAGACGGACGAGCTCCGGCGCGTGCTCCACGCCGCCCAAGCGGCGGACCAGCCCGAGGTGGTGGCCGAGTTCGCGGAGGCGGTGCTCCGGCACGACCCCGCCGACGCGGAGACCCAGGCCGCCCTCGCCGCGGTGCTCGTCCGGCAGGGCCAGCGCGAGCGGGCGCTCCAGCTGTACGACGAGCTCCTCCAGCGGGAGCCGGCGGAGGTGCGCTACCTGCTCGAGAAGAAGCGGCTCCTGGTCGAGCTCGACCGCGAGGCCGAGGTGGTGCCGGTCCTCGACGAGCTGTTCCGGCTCGACCCGAGCCGGTACGACGTGGCGCTCGAGCGCGCCAACCTGTACCTCTCGACGGCGTACGGCCAGGCCGAGGGCTCGGCGGCGCGCGAGTCGGCGGCGCGGGCCGCGCTCGTGTCGTACGAGCGGGCGTCGCTCGCCGCCGAGCTCAAGTCGCCCGCGCAGCTCGGCGTCGCGCGCGCCTCGCGGCTGGTCCACGACGGGCCGCGGGCGATCCAGGCGTACCGGGAGTTCTTGGCCGACCCGGAGTACGCGAAGCGGGGGGACGTGCACAAGGAGCTCGGCCACGTGCTCCGGGAGAGCGACCGGCACACCGAGGCGCGGGAGGAGTACCAGCAGGCGGTCACGCTCGGCGTGGACGACCTGGACCTGTTCTGGGGGCTCGTCGACAGCCTGAGCCGCCTGAACCAGGAGGCCCAGGCGCTGCGGTACGTCGACCTCCTCCTCCAGCGCGACCCGACCAACCCGCTCACGCTCCGCCGGAAGGGGCAGCTGCTGCTCAAGGCGGGCCGCCGGGCGGAGGGGCTCGTCGTGCTGAAGAGCGCCGTGCAGGCGGCCAAGGGGGACCCGCACGCGTACTTCGAGATCGCCGAGGCGCTCCGCGCGCAGGGGACGTACGGGGACGCGATCGCGTACTACTCGGAGGGCCTGAAGCTCGACGCCGCGAACCGGGTGGGCCGGCTCGGGCTCGCGGAGACGCTCCTCGTCGCCGGTCGGTTCAACGAGGCGCTCCCGCTCATCGACCAGCTCCTCCACGAGGAACCGAACGACCTCCGCGCCTGGAAGGCGCGGAGCGACGTGCAGCGCGCGATGGGGCACGACGCCGAGGTGCTCTACTCGCTCCGCGCGATCCTCCTGCTCGACCCCAAGAACGGGCCGGCGCTCGTCGAGAAGTACCGGCTCCACCTCCAGGCCGGCCAGCCGGCGGAGGCGTACGACTGCCTGACGCAGCTCCTCGCCTCCGGCGCCGCCGAGGCCGAGAGCCCCGGCGCCTGGCTCGAGCACGGGGACCTCGCCGCGGAGCTCGGGAAGATCGACGACTCGACGGCCTCCTACGAGAAGGCGCAGCGGCTCGACCCGACGCGCATCCTCGAGATCGTGACCCGGAGGGCCGGCGTGCGCCTCCGCGCCGGGCGACCGGACCTCGCGCTCGAGGTGCTGGACTCGGTGCCGGCGCCGGACGCCTCCACCGCCGCGGAACGCGCCGTGCCGTACCTGCTCCTCCGCGCCGAGATCCTGCTGGCCCTCGAGCGGACGGTCGACGCGCAGGGCGCGTTCGAGGCCGCGCGGAAGCTCGACCCGCGGTCGCTCGTCGCGGCGCGCGGGCTCGCCCGATGCCTCCTGGACGCGGGGAAGCCGTCCGACGCCCGCGAGTTCCTCCGCACCGTCCTCCCGACGGTCGCGCCCGACGCCGAGCTGTTCGACCTCCTGTCGGAGGCGGAGGCCGCCCTCGGGTCGCTCCCCGCGGCCGCGGAGGTCGTGCGGCACGGCGTGGGGCTGCTGCCGAAGTCGGTCCCGCTCTGGGTGCGCCTGGGCGAGCTCCACGTCCGGCAGGAGGCGTGGGAGAAGGCCGCCGACGCGTACGCGCACGCGCTCGCGCTCGACCGCGCGAACGCGGAGCTGTACCTGCGGGCCGGGTTCGTCGCCGAGAAGCTCGACCACCGGAACGAGGCGCTGACCCTGTACGAGCGGGCGACGGAGGTCGCGCCGGCGAACAAGTACGCCTGGTCGAGCCGCGGCGTGACGCTCCTCCACCTCGACCGGCCGGACGACGCGCGCGCGAGCTTCGACCGCGCGCTCGCGCTCGACTCCGACTTCGAGGCGGCGAAGGAGGGGCGGAAGGCCGCGCTCCAGCGGACCCGCGACGCGACGATCGACCGGTACGGGCGGGAGGCGCTCCTCCTCGAGGCGAAGCTGAACCGGTCGGTCACGAAGAACGACCTGTTCGTCACGCTCCACGTGCCGTTCGACCTCCTCGACCCGGTCCTCCAGATCCTCTCCCGCTCCCCGAAGGTCGACCTGGAGAAGCTCTCCGCCGACGAGGTGCGCGACCTCGAGGCGGCCTCCTACCAGCTCATCACGCGCGCGCTCGAGCACCGCCCGCCCGGCATCGAGGACCGCGGGCTCACGCTCGCCGACGTCGCGGTGCTCTCCCCGCCGAACGCCTCGCTCGGCCAGATGCAGCGGCTGTTCGGCTACCTCCACGCGGTGCTCGAGGCGGACCTGCGGCCGGAGAACCTCCGACTGACGCCGGACGTGGAGGACCTCGCGCGCCGGGCGCTGGTGCTCCCCGACGACCAGCGGACGCTGTTCCAGCTCGTCCGCGTGCTCCGGGTCGGCGTGTTCAAGGCCCGCGTCATCAAGGCCGTGGAGACCGCCGGGCAGGCGGTCCACGCCCCGCTCCCGTCGCTGAACCTCGGCGCCTACACGCCGGAGTTCCTTCCCACGGACCCGTCGGCCGCGCGGTCCGTCGTGGCCCCCGCGGGGGCCCCCGCCCCCGC
>JASHRQ010000112.1 GCA_030037265.1 Thermoplasmata archaeon
CCGCGGCCGGCGATCGCGCCGGCGGTCCGGACGGCCCCCACGTAGGTCGGCCGCGCCGGTCGCCTCGACCGGCACGCCTCGAGGAAGGCCCGGACGTGCGACGGCTCGTCCCCGCCCTCGACGGTGCGGAACGTCGCGGTCGCGAACACCGCGAGTCCGCGCGGCCGGTTCCGGCGGCCGATCGACGGGTCGGGGAGCGCGTCGCTGATCGCGACGGTCGGTGCCACGACCGCCTCGGCGAGGAGCGACGGCCCCGTCGGCGCCGACCCGAACTGGTCGACCCGGATCTGCTCGGCCGACGCGAGGAACGCCGCCGCCACCGCCTCCGGCGGGCCGTCCAGGTGGACCGCGGAGAGCCGGCTCACCCACCCCTGGCCCGCGAGCTGGTCGCCCGCGGACTCGATCGCGTCGCTGGGCCCGGTGACGACGACCGGACGGTCGACCGGGTTCGCCCCCCGCCCGGACGGGAGCGCGGCGCCGCCGGGAGAGGCCGACGCGAGCGTCGCCGGTAGCGTGAGACGCCGCGCGAGCGCCTCGGGCCGCTCCTCCGGGCCGAGCGGGATCGTGGGGCCGCCGCCCACCCACTCGGCGCCCTCGCCCCGGTCGACGACGAGCGTCGCGACGGTGGGGTTCACGGCCGCCGCGCCGAGGCGGCCGCCCACCCCTCCGGTGCCGAACCCCCGGGCGACCCGCACCGCGTCGACCGTCCCCCCGGGGCCGGCGGCGACCGACTCCAGGAGCTCCCGCCACGCCGTCCCGTCCCAGCCGGACGGGGGCCCCGCGAGCGTCGCGAGGGCGCCCGGCGACAGGAGGACCACGAGCAGGTCCCGGGTCCCGAGGCCCCGGGCGAGCTCGAGCGACTGCGCGAGCGCGTCCGTCCCCTCGGGCGAGCCCGGCCACGCGTCCGCGACCGGCGCGTACCGGAACTGCAGCGCCGACGGCGGCGGCACGGGCCCGGAGCTGAGCCCCTGGGTCAGCCGCTCGCCGAGCATCTCCTGCGCGGCGAGGCCCATCGCGCCGGAGGCGTTCCCGAACGCGAGGAATGCGACCTCCCGGAACCGGTCGAGGGCGACGAACCGGTTCCCGATCCGTAGGATGTCGTCGTGGAGCCGGAGGCCCGCGCGGACGGCCCGGTACGCGTCCGCCCCCTCGATCGCCGCCTGGAAGGCGGCGGGGAACGGCGCGGACGGGTCGAACGGCGCGGGAGGCTTTCGGGACGACATGGAACGACGGACGGAGGCCGGGGACGAGTCCCGGCGGGGAGATAGCGCGTTGGGCCGGTCTACCCGAGCTGCAGCCCCTCGACCGGGCGCTGGCCGGCCGGGCCGAGGAACCGGCCGACCGAGAACAGCGCGGGGTCGAGGTCGACCGGCTCGCCGAGCACCGACCGGGCGACGCGGGCGGTCGCGGCCGGCGCGAGCATGAACCCGTGGCCGCCGAACCCGTCGGCGTGGACGAAGCCGGGCAGCCGGGGGTCCTCGCCGACGATCGGGAGCCCGTCCGGGGTGTCGTCGTAGAAGCCGGACCAGGCGCGGAGGACCCCCAGGTGGCGCAGCGACGGGAACAGCCCGAGCAGCGCGCGCGCCATCGCCGCGAGGAACTCCGCCGAGCTCGGGACCCCCTGCGCCGTCCCGACGGGGTGGGGGAGCGCGAGCCCGCCCACGACCTCGCCGCGCATCGTCTGGCTGAAGTACAGCCCGTCCCGCAGCCGCGTGACCATCGGGTCGAGGAACGGCTTCAGCGGCTCGGTCGCGAGGATCTCGTGGCGCGTCGCCCGGTTGGGGACGGTCAGCCCGGCGAGCGCCGACAGCTCCGACGACCAGCCGCCGGCCGCGTTCACGACGACCGGCGCGTCGATCGGGCCGCGGTCGGTCGCGAGTCCCGCCACCCGGCCGTCCGCGCTCCGGACGCCGGTCACCTCGGTACCGAGCCGGACGTCGACGCCGGCGCGCCGGACCGCCTCGTAGAGCCCCCAGACCGCCGGGAACGGGTACAGCGTCCCGTCCGACTGGAGGTAGCTCCCGCCGGCGAGCCGGTCCGCGGCCAGCCCCGGCGCCCGCGCCGGGAGCTCCTCCGGCCGGAGGAGCCGGGCGTCCAGCCCCTCGCCGCGCACGACGGACACCACGCGGCCGAGATGCTCCATCTCCGCCGCGCTGTCGGCGAGGAACAGGTAGCCGCCCTGGCGGAACCAGATGTTGAAGCCGAACTCCGAGGCGAACCGGCGGTACGCCGCGACCGACTCGCGCGCCAGACGGACCGTCGCGGCGGTCTCCCACTGCTGGCGGACCCCGCCGCCGTTCCGCCCGGAGCCACCGTTCGAGAGCCACCCCCGGTCGACGACGACGACCGGTCCCGCGCCGGCGCGCGCGAGGTGGCAGGCGGTGAACAGCCCGATCACCCCGGCGCCGACGATCGCGACGCGGTAGTTCCCGCGCGGGGCCGCCTCGGTCATCCGGGCCCCTCGGCTCCCGCGGGCAGGGACGCGAGCGCGGAGAGCGGCACCGGGACGACGGGCGGCCGCTGGCGGATGTAGCCGACCTCCGGGGGCGGCCGGTGCTCGAGGATCGACAGGACGAGCAGCGCGTCGGGGAGGCAGTACCGCCCCTGGCAGAGCCCGGTCCCGAGCCCGGTGTACCGCTTCACGACCTCGATGCCGCGGTAGCCCCGTCGGACCGCCTCGTCGACCTCCCGCCACAGCACGTCCTCGCAGGCGCAGGCGACCTGCTTCCCCCGACCGACCGGCCGTCGGAGCAGCTCCCGGTAGTATCCCTCCAGCTCGTGCGGCCCCTCGAGCGCGACCCGGCCGCCGTCCCCGGCCGCCCCGGCGCCCGTCGCCGTCGGTCCTCCGGCCGGGTACCCGGCCGCCTCGCCGACGGCGGAGAGCCCCGGCACGGACGTTCGGCCCTCCGCGTCGACGACCGGGTAGTACGCCCCGCCGCCCCCGCGCCACTCCATCCGGGCGCCGGCCTGGAACAGGAGCTGGGCGTGCGGGAGCCGACGGTGCGCGAGCACGACGGCGTCGGCGGGGAGCGAGAACCGCCCCCCGCCGTCGCCCCGCGTCGCCAGCCGGACGCGACGGACCCGGGCCCGGCCCTCGGCGGCGAGGAGCAGCGTGCGGGGGTAGAGCGGGACCGACCGCTCGGAGGCGCGCACCGTCACCTCCGGCGAGATCGCGCCCGGGCCGACGATCGCGTCCACGCGGTCGCCGAAGCGCTCGAGCATCTCGGCGGTCCGCGGCCCCCCGCCGACGAGCACCGCGTGGCGGAACGGCGGCGAGTCGCCCGACGGCCCGGCGAGGGCGACGGCGCCCTCGGCGGTCATCACCCCGGGCCGGTCGTTCCCGGCGAACCGGAGCGACCCGTCGTACGCGCCGGTCGCGAGGACGACCTCCGCCGCCCGGAACGAGATCCCCCGGTCGGGCGTCCCGACGGCGACGAGCGAGAACCGGCGCTCCCCCGCGGGCGCCGGCGGCGGGAGGAAGACCGCGACCGTCTCGGGGAACGCGCGGACGCCCGGCGGGACGCTCTCGATACGGTCCCGGTC
>JASHRQ010000113.1 GCA_030037265.1 Thermoplasmata archaeon
ACCGCCTGGGCGTCCCCGCAGATCACCGCGTCCCGCGCCGGGACCGTCCGCCCGGTCGCGGGTCCCGGGGGTCCGGCGCTGCGGGCGGCGGCCACGGGCCGGGGAACCCCGGTCGGGGGAAGAAGGTTATCGGCCCGTCGGGCTCCGTCGCGCGGTCGATGGAGTCGGTCCGCTCGTACCTGACGGGGCTCGAATGCCGGGCGTGCTGCACGACCGTGGAGGCCGACCGGCCCGTCGGGACCTGCCCGACGTGCGGCCACACGCTGTTCGCCACCTACGACCTCGCGGGGGCGTCCTCGACGTTCACGCGCGTCGGGGTCCAGGGGCGACCCGGCACCCTGTGGCGGTACCGGGAGCTCCTGCCGGTGCGGACGGCGACGAACATCCTCACCCTCGGCGAGGGGTTCACGCCGATCCTGGACCTGGGGGAGCTTCCTTCGGCCCCCGGGGTCCACTGCCTCCTCAAGGACGACGGGCTCATGCCGACCGGGTCGTTCAAGGCCCGAGGGATGGCGGTCGCGGTCTCGCGCGCCCGCGAGCTGGGCATCGCGCGGCTCTTCGCCCCCACGGCCGGCAACGCGGGGATCGCGCTCGCGGCGTACGCCGCGCGGGGTGGCCTCCCGGCGACGATCTATCTTCCGGAGTCCGCTCCGGAGGCGGTCCCGCGGGCCTGCCGGGCGTACGGTGCGCAGGTCGTCGCGGTGCCCGGCACGATCCGGGAGGCCGGGGAGGAGGGGCGGCGGCGGGAGAAAGGCACCGGTGCCTTCGACATGTCGACGCTGCGCGAGCCGTACCGGGTCGAGGGGAAGAAGACGATGGGCTTCGAGATCGCGGAACAGCTCGCCGGGGACGCGTTCCCCGACGCGATCGTCTATCCTACGGGCGGGGGGACCGGGCTGGTCGGGATGTTCAAGGCGTTCCAGGAGCTTCGGACGCTCGGCTGGGTGGACCGGATCCCGCGGCTTTACGCGGTCCAGCCGGACGGATGCGCGCCGGTCGTCCGGGCGCTCCGCGAGGAAGCCCCCCGGGTCCGCGCGTGGGAGGACCCTCGGACGATCGCCCCGGGCCTGGCGGTCCCCGCGCCGTTCGCCTCCGAGCGTATCCTGGAGGCGGTGCGCGCGTCGGGCGGCGGGGGGACAACGGTGCCGGACCTCGCGATGGTCGAGGCGATGGAGCTCCTCGCAAAGGGTTTCGGGATCTCCACCTGCCCCGAGGGGGCGGCGCCGGCGGCGGCGCTCGGCCCGCTCTTGCGGGCGCGGCAGATTCGGGCAGGCGAGACGGTCCTCCTGTACAACACCGGCTCGGGGGCCATTTGGGACGTCCGGGGCCTCCGGGACGCGTTGGGAGCGGCAGGGAAGGTCGCCCGGTAGAGCCGGAGTCAATTCCCCCGTCCGAGTCGAACGGTGGCGTGCCGGATACGGCGTCCTCCCGTTCGTCCTACGGGGAGGGGCCGCTGCCCGTTCCCCCACGGCCCGGTTGGGGCAGCGCAGGACGCTGGGGCATCGGGACCCCGTTCGTAGCCGGGGCGCCGGGGAGCGGTTCCTCCGGGGTTGAACGCTCCGGCCATCGTCCCGAAGGTCCAGCGGGCCCGCCCTCGGTCGGCGTCGGCCGGTACAGGAGGAAGATCCCCACCGTCGAGACGACGGCCGAGAAGAAGATCCCGAGGAACATCGCGTCCAGGAAGTTCGGGATGTGGATGCCGAGACCGAGCGGGATCGTCGCGACGACCGCCGCCGCGAGCCCCCGCGAAATGTTGAACGTCACGATCGTCCGCTCGGCGGTCCGCGCGACCGGGGTGGGGGACCAAAAGCCGGCGAGCACGGGGAGGAACGCGAACCGGACCACGAGCATCACGAACGCGAGCGCGAGCGGCAGGAAGACGAGGACCACGGTCACGCCGGCGGCGTGGAACAGGAGCCCCAGGTAGACGAAGAAGAACGACGAGGCGAAGAACGACACCTCCCGCTGGACCTGCTGGATGTGCGCGATGTCGAGGCTCCCGGTCGTGAGACGGAACCGTTTTCGGAGGTCGTACAGGAACCGGCGGAGCCCCGAGGTCCGCCAGGAGAGCGCGACCGGCTGGCCCGCGTCGAGCAGGAACGCGTTCCCGAGCACGAGCCCGAAGACGAAGATCGTGATCGCCGCGCTGAAGCCGATCAGGTCGGACAGCGCGTAGGTCGCGAGCACGATGGTGATCGTGAGCGTCCAGGTGTACCCGGAGGTGAACCCCCGGAGCTTGTCGAGGATCCAGAGCCAGAGGATCCCGGCCCCGACCCCGGCCGCCGCCGACCCGAGGATCGTCCAGAGCAGCTCGCCCGTGAGCGCCGGCACGGACGTGGTGCCGGTCTCGTAGATCCCGATGAGGGTGAGCGGCACGAGCAGCTGGAGGAGGTCCGAGAAGACCGACTCGTACAGCAGCGTCGTCCGGAGCTCGCCGCCGACGCGGACGACCTTGAGGAGCGCCGGGACCGAGACGCTGCTCGGCCCGGAGAGCCCGAACCCGAAGACGAACGAGAACAGGAGGCTCCAGTGGAACGCCTCGTACGCCGCGACCGAGAGGAGGATGCCGGTGACCGTCTGGACGCCGAGCGTGAAGGCGGAGGCCCGCCCGACCACCCGGGCCAGCTCGCCGAACCGGATCTCGAGCCCGACGGAGAACAGGATGAAGGCGATCGTGATCGCCGAGACGTACGGGATGAACTCGTTCAAGTCCTGCACCTCGTGGGCGGAGACGACGCCCGTCGCCACGAGCACGATGCCGATCAGCATCAGCGGAAGGATGCTCGCGATGCGGATGCGGTCGAACAGCGCGTCCAGGACGAAGCCGAGGAAGGCGATCCCGGCGAGGAGCGCGAAGACCACGTCGGGATTCATCGAAGGGTCCGGCGCCCCCGCACCGCCCGAGCGCGTCCCGGGTTAAGTCGCCGCGCGCGCCCCGGGCGCTCGCCTTAAAGCCGTCCCGGGCCCGCCCGGGCGCGTCCCGGGAGGCGGCCGATGGACCTGTTCACCCACGTGATCTTCGCCTACCTCCTCTCGTTCGTGATCTGGGGGCCGGGCGCGCCCCAGTACATCGCCGCCGGGGCGCTCGCCGGGGGGCTTCCCGACGCCGACATCCTCCTCGCGCCGCTCGCCGGTCGGATCCCCGCGCTCGAGCACCGGGGGATCGTGCACACGGTGCTCGGGGTCACCGTCATCGCGGCGGTCGGGAGCGTCCTCGTCCCGCACCTCCCGTACTTCCGGCCCGCGTCGACGCTCGACTACTTCGTCGCGATGGAGATCGGGGGGCTGAGCCACCTCGCGCTCGACGGCTTCACCAACTTCGCGGTCCACCCGCTGCGCCCGTTCTCCTGGCGCCAGCTCCGGCTGGACGCCGACGTGGCGGTGAACGTCGTGATGATCGGCCTGACGGCGATCACGATGGCCGTCCTCATCGCGGAACGGGGGCACGTCGCCCTCACCGCTTGGATCGAGACGGTCTGGATCCTCACGGGCCTGTACGGCGCCTACCTCGTGGTCCGGTGGGTCGCCCGGTGGCGCGCCCGGCGCGTCGCCCGCCGCGAGGGGTTCCCCGACGCGTACCCCTCGACCAGCCCGTGGCGGTGGATGCTCGTCGACGAGCAGGACGTGCCGGACCGGTACCGGATCCGGTTCCGGCCGATGCGGCTGGGCGAAACGCGTCCCGAGGCCGCGCGCGAGCTCAGCGTCGCCAAGGTGACCGGCCGGAGCGGTCCGGTCGGATCGACGCAGGAGGCGCTCGAGCGCACCTACCTGGCGGCGCTCGCGAAGAACCGCTTCCTGTCGTTCCGGAGCCACTTCGGCGAGGCGGTCCTGCGCGGGGACGTCTACGAGGTCGTCTGGTACGCGATCGGCATGAGCATGTTCGGACGGACCGTCGGCGTCCGGGCCGAAGTGCGGCGAGATACGGGCGCGATGTCACTCCACAGCGGGTTCATCCGGCCCGCGGGCGCCCCGACCGGTGGGTCGGCGTGAGATCCGATCGACCACCCCCGCCCGCGGGGACCCTTGCACCGGTGACGACGGCGGGGCCCGGAGCCAGCCGGCCCAAGACGTTCCTTGCCTGGCACCCTACGGCGTCGACGACCCGCGAAGCTCGGACGAGGCGCAGGCCACCGAGCCGGTCCGAGCGCTAGCGCACGAACCGACGGAAGAAGCTGTCCGGCCGCCACTCCGGGCGGCTGTCGGCGTTGGCGACCCGGAGCGTCAGGTCCGCGAGGAGGGCGTTGAAGCGCGCCGCGGCGGCGCGGTCGACCGGCTGCTCGAGGTCGTCGAGCGGTGCGTGGTACCGTTCGGCGAGCCACTGGTTGAACACCCCCTCCTCCGGCGTGCCGGGGAGGTAGCTGAACTTGAAGGTCACCGCCGGGACGCCGGTCTTGATGAAGCTGTACTGGTCGCTCCGGATGAACCGGTTGTGTTCCGGTTCCTGGTCCGGTTGCACCTCCACGCCGGCGCGGTGGGCCACCGCCCGGACATCCTCGCCGAGCGAGGACTCCTCGAGGCCCTGGATCTCGAGGTATCGGAGGGCGAACAGTGGATTGTACATGTCCATGTTGAGGTCCGCCACGATGGGGCCCTTCGTCGGATGGGTCGCGTAGTACTGCGAGCCCAGGAGCCCCTTCTCCTCTCCCGTCACCGCCAGGAAGAGTACCGACCTCCGCGGCTTCGTCCGGGACTCCCGGACCGCGCGGGCGACCTCGATGAGGGAGGCCGCCCCGGCGGCGTTGTCGAGCGCGCCGCTGTAGATCCGGTCGCCGTTCACCGGCTCGCCGACCCCCACGTGGTCCAGATGGGCGGTGACCGCGACGTACTCGCCACGGAGCGTCGGGTCCGTGCCGGGGAGCATGCCCGCCACGTTCTGGGACGTCACCCGGGAACGTTGCATCCCCAACGTCGCTCGGACGCGGACCCCGAGCGGGAAGCGCGGCAGGGGCTTTCCTTCCTGAATCGCGGTGAAAAGCGCCTCCACCGAATGGCCGCTGTGGGTGAAGAGCCGACCGGCCCGGTCGGTGTTGAACATCACGGCGAGCGGGAGGGGAGGCGGCGCGTCGTACCCCGGGTCCACGAGCTCCATCTTGGGCTCGAACCGCGACGCGGCGACCCGCGACCACGGCCGCTCGATGCTCTTCGGATTGGGAATCGCGATCGACCCCACAACCCCCGCCTTTCGCAGCGCCCGCCGCCGTTCGTCCGCCGACTGATAGTGGGCCTTGATCGCGCTGGGCATGTCGGGCGGACCCCCGGTGAAGTAGACCACGACCTTGCCGGTCAGGTCCAAGCCCGCCAGGTCGTCGTAGTTCCGCTCGGGCACGACGAGCCCGTATCCCACGAACACCGCGTCGGCCTCGAGGCGGTCCGTCGCCCGGGAACTCACGACGAGGACCGCGTCCTCCCCCAACTTCAGCGGCTGCACCGTTCCATTGTGGACAAGCACCAGCGAGCTGCGGCTCTCGTCCAGGCGCGACACCTCGAACTCCATCCGCTGCCGGTATCCGTCGGTGCCCGCCGGCTCGAGTCCTCCTCGTTGGAATTGTTCCGCCATGTAGTCGGCCGCGAGGTCGAGGCCGCGGCTACCGGTATCCCGTCCCTCCAGCCGGTCGTCGGCGAGGAATTGCACGTGGCCCCACCATCGGCGGCCTAGCGCGTCCCAGGTTGCCGAATCGCGTCCATCGGTGGTCGCCTCGCTGCTAGGCCCCTTGCCCTTCGGCAGTGATCCGGCTGGACTCAAGCGTGAGCACTCCCCTTCAACGGTCAACGGAGGACCGCGCGCCCGCAACATAAGGGTGTCCCAGAGCTCCGGGAAAATCCTGAAACCGGTCGCTTGCACAGGCCGGAACCCGCGGGGATGTGGGCGTGGGGTGGGGTCGAGCCGTGTCGACAGGTGTGGAGTAGCCCCAGGGTGACGCCCAGTAACGCAATTCTGGGCCCCGTACCGATTTGCCTCTGCTCACCGGATTTGCGTCCACGCCACGGCGTGAACAAGGCCTACGCGTCACCCAGTCACGCAGCTCACCGTCGATGGGGGGGTCCCTCAGACCGTCGGGTGAGCGCAGTGTCCCTGTGACAGACCGACGGGGTCTCGCGCTGGCCAAATCATCGACTGAGACTGGCCGGTTTCCACGGAAAGGTATATCGTGCCGGCCCCGAATGCGCGCCGCCACGGCATGAAGAGGCCCGTAGCGGCGCTGGCATTGGCGGCGTTGCTGGTAGCTTCGGTGGCTTCCATCGGCGCGACCGACGGGGTCCATGGTCCGGCGGTAGCCGAACGCATGGCGGTACCGGGGCCCCTCGAGTCGAGCGCTCCAGTCGGCGACGGGACCTCCACCGTTGGCTACACGGTGGGTCCGGCAATCCACGGAGCCAGACCTAGCGGACCCGCGACATCGACCACCGTCATAAATTCGGGCGAGCCGACCGGAGTGGCGTTCGACTCCTGGAACGGCGACCTGTATGCGGTCGGCGCCGAGGGCCAACACGTCTACGTCTACGGCCCCTCCGGCACGTCCGTCGCTAACATCCTCGTCCCGTATGCGGTCGAGAGCCCATTTTCCTCCAGCATCGCGTTCGACCCTGTCAACGGGGACATCTACGTGGCCGATAGCGGGCAGGGTGCAGCGGAACCCGCGTTCAATGTGACGGTGATCGACGGTACGACGAATACCGTTCTGAAGAACCTCACGGTGGGGGAGAACCCTTCCGGCATCGCGGTCGACAACGCCACGGGGAACGTCTATGTCGGCAGCGGGGATGCGAGTGCCGGCAGCGTCTGGTGGGGGGCCAACATAACGGAGATCGATGGAACCACCAACGAGGTCGTGAACACACTGACCATTGGGGCGA
>JASHRQ010000018.1 GCA_030037265.1 Thermoplasmata archaeon
GCTGGCCGCCGACGGGACGGCCCGCTGGGCCTCGCGCCCGCTCCGGCGCCCGGTGACCGGACCGCCGCTCCCCGCCGCCCCCGACGGCACCGTCCTCGAGGTGAGCGACGCGGCCGCGGCGTGGCTCCGGGAGGTGGGCGACCATCTGGCCGACGGACGCGCGCTGCTCGTGGACTACGGCGCGGACGAGAGCGACCTCGTGCGCCGGGGGGGCGACACGCTCGAGGCGATCCGGGCCCACCGGCGGGTCGACCCGCTGACGGAGCCCGGCGCGACCGACCTCGGCGCCTGGGTAGACTTCACGCGGGCCCGGGCGGCGGCCGCGTCGGCCGGACTCCGCGAGGTCCGGTACGGCCCGCTCTCCGCGGCGCTCGCGGAGTGGGGGATCGACGCCCGACGGGAGGAGATGCAGCGGGGGCTCGACGCGGCAGCGGAGGTCCAGCTCCGGCTGGCCGAGAAGAGCTTCCTGTTCGGGTTCGAGACGTTCCGGGTGCTCGAGCTAGCTCCGGTCGGTTCCCGGCGCTGACGCCGGCGCGGCGCCGGGGAGTCCCTCGCGGAGCTGGACCGGCT
Source organism: Thermoplasmata archaeon (assembly GCA_030037265.1). GTDB lineage: Archaea > Thermoplasmatota > Thermoplasmata > Lutacidiplasmatales > UBA184 > JAKIWV01. The sequence continues at coordinate 571 of JASHRQ010000018.1, forward strand.
CGGCGGCGTGCCCGTCGACCAGCAACGCGGCCACGTCCGCCGGGAGCGACACGAGGTCGTCCTTCCGCAGCGCGAGCGTTTCCGGACCGAGCGCCACCGATGGGGTATCGAGGAGCATGCGGACCACCCGGGCGCCGGAGGCGCCCGACGGCGCCGGCGGCGGGGGGGTCTCGTCGGCGGGCACCGCGCGGCGGCCCACGGGCTGCGCGGGAGCGGGAGCGCGCGCGGGTCCGGCGGCCGGCGCCGGGGACCCTCCGTCGAGGTACGGGGCGACCTGTGCGCGGTGCTGGCGCAGTGCACCGACGAGCGCGTCATGGAGCGCGCGCTCCTCCGGGAGCGCGTTGGGCAGCTCGGGGTTCCCGCCCAGGCTCGCCTGGAGCGCGGCGTTCGCGACCTTCATCATCCGCGCCTCCACGATGTCGCGCGCCGTCTGCGCCGCCCGATGGTGCGTCTGGCGCGCGATCTCGCCTTTCCGTCCCGACGGGTTCTCGCGGAGTTCTCCCTCGAACGTCGAGCGGAGGTCGCCGAGGTACGCGCGGGTCTGGGGGTAGAAGTCGTTCGGGAGCTTCGCGAGCCCGTGGGCCGACCCCTCCGCCCGACGGAGCTCCAGGAGCCGGGTGTAGTAGTCGGGCACGGACGGGTCGGGCGTCCGGAGGGCTCGCGGGTTAAAGGCCTTCGGTGAGTGGCGGAGGATGAGGCCCCGGGGCGTGAGCGCGACCGACGACACGTGGGAGCAGTTCGTCCGGTTGTGGGAGCAATTCCTCGTCGACTCGGCCGAGCCCGGAACGGTGACGGTGGTCGAGGGGGAGCGGGACCGGCGGTCGCTCCTGCGGCTCGGCGTCGCGGGACGCATCTCGCTCGTCCACTCGGGCCAGCGGATCGGCACGCTCACCCAGCGCCTGCAGAACGGGGGCTCGCGCGTGATCGTGCTGACCGACTGGGACCGCTCCGGCGGCCAGCTCGCGCACCGGCTCGCGGACCTTCTCGGCGATGGCTCGGTCGTCCTGGACCTCGACTTCCGCCGGCGGCTCTCGCGGGTGCTGAAGGGGGAGGTCGTGCACGTGGAGGGCCTCGCCGGCTGGGCCCGGCGGACCGCCGAAGCGGCGGGCGCCGCGCTGGACGAGTGGTTCCCGGACGCGACGCGATGAGCCGCGGCGTCCCTACGGAATGACCTTCGTCTGCGTCCGGCGCTCCTCGCGCCGGTTCTGACGGCGGGACGGCCGCATCCGCTCGGCGCCCGTGCCGCTCCGCCGGAGCCCCCGGCCCCGGAGGCCGGCCGAGGTGAGGCCACGGAACACGCGGCCGGTCTGCGCGGGGTTCGCGATCCAGGAGATCCGGCCGTCGGCGAGGATCGCCGGGTGATGCGGGTCGACGAGGATGACCTCGAAGAACTTCTGCTTCCCGTCCTCCCCGACCCAGTAGGAGCTCAGCACCTCCAGGTTCGGGTAATGCTTCGCGGCGCGCTCCTCGGCGATCCGCTGGATGCTCTTCGCGAGCGTCATCCGGAGGATTCCCTTGCGCTTCGGCCGCCGACCCGCGATGATCGCGCGCTTCCCTTGGCCCCCCCGCCGCACGCGGACCCGCGCGAGCACGTACCCCTCCTTGGCGCGCCAGCCCAGCGACCGCGCGCGGTCGAGGCGCGTCGGGTGCTCGAGGCGCGTGACCGTCGTCTCGCGTCGCCAGGTGAGGAGCCGTTCGTGGCGCAGCGCCGCGCCCTCCGGCCGCATCGTGCGGCGGAACGACGCGCCCGCGTACCGGTACATCGACTGGGTCATGGAAAGCGCGCGGGGGACCCGGGTACGGTTAATAAGCGTGCCGAACGGCGCGCGGCCCCTTCGCCGGCGCGCGACGCGGGAGGGGCGCGCTCGGTTCGGCGCCCCCGCCGGGGCGACGCGGTCCGGGGCCCACCGGTTCACTCCTCGCCGCCGTCGAGCGGACCCAGATAGCTCCGCAGCTTCCAGTACGTCTGCAGGAACTCGTAGCCGCGACGCGAGAGGAGCCAGGCGGGCGTATCCGACTCGACCTTCGTCACCAGACCCAGCCGGACGAGGAAGCGCACCGCCCGGTGGGTCCGGTCGACCGGCATGCCGACCGCGTACGACAGCCGGGTGATCCGGCACGGCGCGGAGGAACGGCGCAACACCTCGAGGAGCTCGGCGTACAGGTCCAGCGGGGAGCGACGCTGCCCGAGCGGCGCGGGCGCGCCGCCCCCGGCCGGGGGAACCCAGCCTCCGCCCTCGTCGGGCTCGCCGGGCTCGTCGGGGGGCTCCGCCCGTCGGCCCTTCATCAGAGCGGAGCGGGGGGCAGCTGGCTCACGAGTTGGGGCGGGCGATACAGCCGGATCCGGCGGAGCCGCTCCGCCCAGTCCGAGGCGTTCGGCGGCCCCGTCCCGGCCGAGTACTCCTGTCCGTCGACGCGGACGCTCCGAGTGAACTGGAGGTCTCCGCCCACCTCGGCGCGGTCCTCCAAGTCGACGGACTCGACGTACAGGTTGTTCGTCCGGGCCCGCTCCTCGACGCGGAGCCGGGTGGCCCAGACGTCCTCGACGGTGCTCCGCGTCCCGATCGTCACGTCCCGGCCGACCAGCGGACCGACCACGCGGGTCCGGTCCTTGATGCGGACCACGTCGGCCTTGGTGCCCGACCGGGTGCGGAGCTCCTCCCCCACCTCGAGCTGTTCGGTGAGCACGATCCGCTCGGCGGAGAGGCGGCCGCCGACGTCGATCCGACGGCCCGTGATCGCGCCGTGGACGTCGACGATGCCCCCGACGTCCAGGTCGTCGGACTCGAGCGCGGCCGCGCTCAGGAAGCCGCCGACGTCGAGCCGCGCGGAGCGAAGGACCCCCCGGACCCGGATCCGGCCTCCGACGTCCCCGCGACGGGTCAACGTGAGGTCGCCCTCACAGTCGATCATGCCGCCGACGTCGAGCGACTCGCCCTGAGCGTTCCCTCGCAGGGTCGCGAGCCCCCCGGCCTCCAGGGTGCCGAAGACGATCGGACCGGTGCTCTCGAGCGCCCCCCCGACCGACAGCCGCCCCGGTACCTTCCCCCCGGCGAGCACGACGCGGCCCCCCACCTGCAGGTCGCGGACCTCCACGCTCCCGCGGAAGGTGGCCGTCCCCCCGACCTCCACCCGGTCGCCGGAGCTGTTGCCGCGGACCTCCAGCGTACCGTCGACGTCGACGTCGCGGCACGTCAGGTTCCCGCCGACCGACACCGACCGGTCCCCGGAGATCCGCTCCGCCGAGAGGTCGCCCTCGACCTCGAGCTTCCCGTGCCGCACGTCCACCTGGTCGGCGACGGTGAGCGCCCCACGCACCTGGAGGGTGCCATCGCTGACGCGCACGCCCCGGCACCGCACACTGCCTTCGACGGTGCCGGAGCCGCGGCTCCGGAGCACCCCGGTGATCTCGACCCCGCCCGGTCCCGGGACCGGCAGCCGGCCGGACGGCGGCAGCTCGTAGTCTCCCTCGATGCGTCCCTCGGTCGACGGCGGAGTGTCTCCCATGGTGGTGGTTCCCGACCCTCGGTCGCGTGGGTCCGCGGGGCTCAGAACAGCTTCGCCCCGAGACCGACCAGGTTCAGGGGCTGGGACGCATATGAAACCATGACGTCCGACGGCCGAACCGCCGGCTCCGGCCGGTCGACTCCCATCCGCGGCAGCGCCTCTCGTCCCCCGTCCCTCGTCGCACGTCGGCTCCAGAATCCCATCGGGATCGCCTCCACCCCTCCGACCCCCGAGGGGGGTCAAGGGGGAGACGCACCGAGGAAGCTCACCGAGCGTGAGTACCGGAGTCCCACGGGAGCCGCGCCACCGGCGAGCGGGCGACCTTCGCGGTCCCGTGGCTCTCCGTCGAGACCGCGCGGCCCAGGTGGGTCTCGAGCTCGCGTGCGAACCGGTCCGCGCTCGGTAGTTCCCCCGCCGGGATCTGGGACGGCGCTTCCCAGTAGATCGCCGCCCCGCCGCTCGTGGGGGCGATCCGGAACCGCACGGCGCGGAGCCCGCTCGGCACCGCCGGGTTCATCCGGTTGAGCTGGCCCTCCACGAGCGTCGCGGCCGGCTCGGGCACCTCGTTCCGCGAGACGACGAACCCGAGGCCGGTCAGGTAGTCGGCGACGTAACCGCCGAACCGCTCCCGGCCGATCCCCCGGACCCGAAGCCAGTCGGGGGCCTCAGCCATGGCGCTTCCTCACCGACCGGTCGACCCCCCGGAAGAACCCCAGCAACATGCGGTACTCATGCTCGGTAGGGACCGATCGGCCCAGGAGGCGCCGGAACAGGAGCCGGAGCCCCCGGCGCTTGTGCGCGGGATAGCCCGTCCGGTCCATAAGTTCACCGAGCCGGCGCAGGAGCAGCTCCTTCTCGCGGCCGCTGAGCGGCAGGCGCTCGGGCTCGGGAGTGCTCTCCTCGGACTCCGGGCCCCGGGCCCGGTGGATGGCGTACAGGAGGATGCCAGCGGCGTGGGACAGGTTGAGCGTGGGGAACTCGCGTCGCGCCGGCACGTGGACCACGAGGTCGCAACGGGCGAGCTCGTCGCGGGCCAGGCCGTTGTCCTCCGGGCCGAGCACGAGCGCCACCCGGCCCTCGACGGTGCGGACGATCGTGCCGAGCCGCTCGGGGTCGATCGACCGCCGGAGGAAGGTCGAGGCGCGGCCCAGGACGAGGTCCGTCGACCCCACGACCAGGTCGTCGTCCTCGACGGCCTCGTCCAGCGTACGGACGCGCCCCGCCGCGGCGAGCAGGGGGAGGCCCCCCATCGCGCGCCGCCGGGCCTCGGGCCCGA
>JASHRQ010000114.1 GCA_030037265.1 Thermoplasmata archaeon
CCATCGGGCCGGCGAACCTCCCGAACCTCGAGGATCTGCGGGCAGTGGCCAGCGGGCGGCGCATCTTGCTGCTCGACGGTCAGCCGCTTCCGGAACGTGACTTTACCGGGGGCCAGGCGACGCGGATCCTCCAAGAGCTCGAGTCGCGGGGGGCCGTCCACGTATCCGGGATTCCCGCGCTGCTGAGGATGCTGCACGACATTCCGTGACCCGGGGATGACGGAAGAGCGCGTCCGGAAGGGGCTCCCCCGGCACGGCACCCGCCGACGCTCCCTGGGCCGCGACGCGGCTCGACCGACCGGTCGCGAACAGCCCTACCCGCGGGTGGTCATCGCGGGGACCGCGTCCGGCGTTGGCAAGACGTCGGTCACCGCCGGCCTGCTCGCGGCGCTCGCGTCCGGCGGGACGCGAGTGGGCGCGTTCAAGTGCGGACCGGATTTCCTCGACCCTCAGGTGCTGCGAGGGGCGGCCCGCACCCCCTCGGTATCGAACCTCGACCGGTGGCTGACCCGCGATGCGACGCTCCTCTCGAGCTTCCGGCGTCACGGGGGTCCCGGCCCCGGCGACGTCAACGTCGTCGAGGGCGTGATGGGAGTCCTCGACACCTGCTCCTGGGGGACCTCGACCGCCGACGTGGCCGCCGTGTTGCTCGCCCCCATGCTCCTCGTGGTCGACGCGGCAGCCGCGGCGGAGAGCGTTGTCCTTCAGGTCCGGGGGGCCCAGGAGCTCCTTCCCGAGGGGGGGCTCGGCGGGGTCATCGTGAACCGGGTGGGGCGCGGCTGGCATTCCGCCGCCGTCCGGCAGACCATCGAACGCAAGTGCAGGGTGCCGGTCGTTGGCTCCTTGCCGTGGTCCTCCGACATCGCGATGCCCGAGCAACCCCTGGGCCTGTTCACCCCACGGACTCGGCCCGGGGCCTCCTGGAGCCGGACGTTTCGGTCCCTCGCGGAGTGGGCCCGGGAGGGGCTCGACCTGAACCGGATCCGCGCGATCGCGAGCACGGCCCGTCCCCTCCCCGAAGGGCCGGGGCGGCGGACGGAGCCGACCGGCCAGGCCCGAGGCTGCCTCGCGGTCGCGTCGGACCCCGCGTTTTGCTTTACTTACCCGGAGAATCTGGAAGTGTTTACGGACCGCGGGCTGCGCGTCGAGGCGTTCTCTCCCGTGGACGGCGACTCGCTGCCGCCGAACGCTGACGCGGTTTACCTGCCGGGCGGCTACCCGGAATCCCACGCCGGGGCGCTCTCCCGGAACGAGGGGCTCCGTCGCGAGCTCCGCGGCTGGGTCGGGGATGGGCGTCCGCTGTGGGCGGAATGCGGGGGCATGATGTACCTCTTGGACCGGCTCGTCACTGTCCGGGGGAGGTCGTTCCGCATGGTGGGAGCGTTCCGGGGCTCCACGGCGATGCAGCCGCGGCTCGCGGGGTTCGGGTACGGCACGGCGCACCTTCGACGGACCTCCCTCCTGGGCCCCCGGGGCCAGCAGCTCCGGGGTCACGTGTACCATCATTCCCGTCGCGCGACGCCGGTGCGGGAGTCCTGGGCGTGGCGATACGTTCCGCGGAGCGGGGGCCCCGCCGAGACCGACGGCCTCTGCCGGGGCCGCTCCGCGGCCGGCTATCTCCACCTCCGGCTCGACGAATACCCCCGGATCGCGGAGACGATGATGCTGGAGGGTCGCGAATGACCGGGCCGGCGCACCCGGTCCAGCCCCCCGTCCCGAGGATACCGCCTCGGCGCGGGACCCACGGGGACGCGGACGCGGCGGGCGGTGAGCCACAGGGCCTCCTCGCGCTCATGAAGCCGGGGCGCCTCACGGAGCTGCTCTTCCTGCTCGAGCTCTCCACCAACCCGAGCGGGCGGCTTCGCCCGATCGCGAATCGCCTCGGCGTGTCCGTCCAGACGATTTCGCTCCTCCACCGGAAGTTCCGGAAGGAAGGGAAGGTGGCCGTGGTGGAGGGTCGATACCGAACCACACCGGCCGGCGTCGCCGAGCTGCACGGCCTCATCTCCGCGATCCGGGCCGACCTCGACGCGCGGATGACCGAGCTTCAGCTCGTGCGGGAGTGCCGGGCAATCGCGGCCGCGACGATCCACCGCGCCGACCCGGTCGTGCTGTTCATGGACGCGGGAGACCTCTACGCGCGGCCGGGAACCGACGGGCCCTCCCGGGGCACCGCGGCCCAGGGCGCACGCCGGGGCCAGCTCGTTCAGGTGGAACAGCTCGAAGGCGTCCTGCCCTTGCCGCCGGCCGGCGTTCTCTGCCTGGTCTTGCCCACCCGGAGAACGGCCTCCTCGGACCTCCGGGTCGGCCGGCTCCGTAGGGCTCTGGGTTCGGGGAACGGCCGCCTGCTCGCCGCCGAAGGACTCGAGGCGGTCCACGCGCTACGGCACGCGTCCACCCGGCCCTTCGTCCGCTTCGGCGTCGCCGCGGCGGCCCGGGAGGCCTCGCTCCTCGGGGTGCCCGTTGTCGTCGTCGTCTCCGATTCGCACCTGCGGGCCCTGCTCCACCGACTCGCCGAACCGTATCCATCGGTCCCGGTCGAAGTACGGACCCTTCCCTCGAACTAGGTGGCGGACTTCCGGGCGACGGGCTCAGGGGGCGTCGGCGACCGGAAGCCCATGGGCCCACCGAGAGCCGCGGCGCCTCCTCCGCCCCGAGTGATCCTCCTGGACTTTGGCGGGACGTTGGCAGAGCCGCTCAGCGACATGCTTCCGCTCTTCCGGGCGGCGGCTCGCGACACCGGCCTCCGGGTGCGCTGGGAGGTGTTCCTGCGGGAGACCGACCTCGCCTGGGAGGAACTGTGGCCCCGCGCCCCGACGTACGTCGGCCGCCTCCCCTCGTTCGCCGACCTCGTGCACGAACGCGCGCTGCGGCGTGCCCGGGCTGAGGGACCCGTCGACGCGACGGTGCAGCGCATCCGGGACCTGGTGCTCTCGCCGGAGTCCCATCCGCCGTTCCCCGAGACGGAGGAGGTGCTCCGGACGCTCCATCGTCGCGGGTACGCTCTGCACGTGCTCTCGAACCACACCGACTACCTCCCGGTCATCCTTCGGAACCTCGGCTGGTCGAGGTTCCTGGAAGGAGTGACCTACTCTCAGGAGCTCGGAGCGCAGAAACCCGACCCCCGGTTGTTCGGGCTCGCGCTCGCGCGGGCACGATGTGCTCCGGCCGAGGCCCTCCACGTGGGCGACCTCTGGGAGGCGGACTATCGGGGGGCTCAGCGGGCGGGGATTCCGGCCCTCTGGCTCAATCGCACGGGAGCGGCGGCCCCGGACGCATGCGACCAGATTCGGGACCTCCGAGGGCTCCTCGCTCGGCTGCCGGCAGTGGACCCGGGGGTGGGCGCCCGGCGCTAGCGCCCGCGGAATCGCTAGCCGGCAGGGCCGGGATCGGCCACGACTCCGCGGAACCTGTGGCGCGGACGGACCCCCGGCCGCGACGGACCGGTAGACTCCTCACGTCGGAGCGGGGTTCCGGCTCCGGGCCCGAGCCCGAACATATCCCTCGGGGGGACCGGCCGGCAAGCGGCCCGCCAGCACGGCGTCGTCGAGCGCGAAGACCGATTCCCATGCCCGACCGTCGTCGAGGCCCCCTCCCCGGCCGGCCGCGCTCACCTCGGCCGCGGACAGGCCCCGTTCCGTCAACCGGTCTCGGATCGGACGGTCCGGGCGCAGGCCCGCCTGGCGTCGAAGACCGACGCGGATGGCCCGGGCCACTGCGTGGCCCATCGCGCGGCCGATCGGCATCGCCGGACCGCAGTAGTCGAAGGACTCTCCCCGGTCCTCTGCGGCGACCACCACGGCGTCGGTGGAGGTGCCGGTCGCGGGACGCGCCCCGGCCCGTACGTCCAGGTCGCGGAGTACGGCGCACTTCGCCTCGGTCACGACCTTGACCGCCTCGACCATCGCCGCCACGCTCGGTCGGCCCCGGAGCACAACGATCGTGTTGATCGTGCCGACTCTCGAGGAGTTCGTGATGCCGGCGGTCGCCACCACCGTCACGCCGGGGCCGCGCTCGACGGCTGCCGTGCGCACGTCGACGGCGGTGAGGAGACCCACGCAGTCGGCACGGCGGTACGGCGCCGGGAGCCCGCGGAAATAGCGCGCCACGTCGCAGTCGAAGTCGAGCGGGACCTGGAGGTTGACGACCCGACGGGCCCGTCGGTACCCGCCATGCCACGGAGCGGAACTCACGACGCGGAACCGGCCGTGTACTTCCACGCGCGCGGCACCGCGAACAACTTGCACTGACGGCCGGGGGGTGCGGGCTCTCTTCAAGCTTGCGTCAGTAGGCCCGGCACGCCGCCGGCGATCCCCGACGCGCTCGAGGGGACGCGCCCGTCGGAGCGCCGTCCTTCGGTCGAGCCGGTCCCGTCGGAAGGCTGCGCCCGAGACCGACCCGATTGCGGCTGCGTCTCGTCGTTAGGACGGCGGCGGGCAGAAGGTTCTTCTAGGCGCCGAGGGTCTACCGGAGTAGCGCTTCCTTCCGGGAGGCACTCCATGAATATCGTATCGTTTCTCCCGGCGGCGACGGAGATGACCTACGCCCTGGGGCTGGGCGTCGATCTCCGGGCCGTCTCCCACGAGTGCGACTACCCCGTGGAGGCGAAGGGGAAGCCGGTGGTCGTCCGGCTCGCCCTCGATCTCGCGGGCCTCTCCCCCCGGGAAATCGACGAGCAGGTGAGTCGCCAGCTGCACGAGAAGGGTACTCTGTACGAGGTCGACGAGACCGTTCTCCGGGAGGCCCGCCCCGACCTCCTCCTGACCCAGAACCTCTGTCAGGTCTGCGCTCCCTCGGGTACCGAGGTCACCCGGGCGCTGGCGAGCCTGTCTCCCCGGCCCGACGTCGTATGGATGACGCCACGGTCCCTGGACGAAATCCTCGGGAACATCCTCGACCTGGGGGCGCACTCGGGTCGCTCGGAGGTCGCCACGGGGCTGGTCGTCCAGCTCCGGTCCCAGATGAACGAGGTCCAGGCGCAGACCCGGGAGGTACCCCACCGGCCCCGGGTGTTCTGCATGGAGTGGGCGGATCCGGTGTTCTGCGCCGGCCACTGGGTGCCCGAGATGGTCGACGCCGCGGGGGGCGTGGACGGCGTGGCGCGTCGCGGCGAGGAGTCGGTCCGGATCCCGTGGGAGCAGGTCGTCGCGTGGGCGCCCGAGGTCCTCGTCATCGCGCCGTGCGGATACCATCTTCCGCGGGCGTTGAAGGAGGCGGAGCGGCTCCGCGCCCTGCCGGGGTGGGACCGGCTCCCGGCCGTCCAGAACGGGCGGGTCTTCGCGGTCGACGCCGATGCCTACCTATCCCGCCCCGGACCCCGAGTCGTCGACGGAGTCCGGCTCCTGGGCCACCTATTCCATCCCGACCGCGTCGAGTGGAAGGGACGGGCGAACGCGTTCGCGCCCGTTCCCTGTTGACTCGAGCGCATGGCTCGTTCGTGCGTTACCCACGTGCTCCTCCCTTCATCCCCCTTGAACGGCCGGTTCCCCTCTTCGATGACTTGCTGCGCGAATGTGATGGAAGCGTGGGTTCGCGTCGGCAGCGAACACCCACCGACTGCCGGGCGCGGCAGAGTCCACGAGGCCATGACGAGCTACCTGGTCGATCATGGCGGCATAGGCCTCTTTAGTCAACAGCGACCGTACCCCCCGGACCGATATCGAATAGGGGAGGTCGACGCGTAGCTTCGATGGATTGACCCCCGTCAAATCGATGAGGTCGAACCTCAAGCTCGGATCGGACCAGAGGGTCCTCACGCTCGAGCGGTCCGGATATGTCAGGGTAAAGCCTTGGTCGTCAACCTCTAGGAGGACTGCGCCTCTCTTGAGTTTCCACAGCGTGAGAAGGAAATAGGTGGCCATTGTCGCCGCAAACATCAGTGCCCCCAACGTAACGACGGTTTGGAAGGGTGGAAGCGAGCGAGCCGCTATCGCGGGTGCATCTGCGGCAAGGAAAAGCAAGGCCCAGGCCAGAAGGAAGATGATTACGACAATCGCAATTCGGCGC